>JBFRWC010000309.1:0-3349 GCA_051439365.1 Leptolyngbyaceae cyanobacterium | reverse complement strand
ACTCCCCAACTCACAAACTCCCCAACACCCCAACTCCCCAACTCCCCACCCCTCTGAATCATGACTATCTCTCCCACTTCTAATCCAAAATCCAAAATCCAAAATCCAAAATCCAAAATCCCCCCCTACCCCCTTAGCATCGCCCCGATGATGGACCGTACCGATCGCCATTTTCGCTATTTCATGCGGCAAATTACGCGGCGGACGCTGTTGTATACAGAAATGGTGACGAGTGCCGCGATTATTTATGGGGTATGTCGGGAACGAGATGAGGAGAAGCGCGATCGCCTCCTGGGATTTGATCCCGCTGAAAAACCCCTAGTGCTGCAATTAGGCGGCGATGATCCCCAGGATTTGGCCATCTGTGCCCAAGTAGCGGAGGATATGGGCTACGACGAGGTGACTTTGAATGTGGGCTGTCCCAGCGATCGCGTCCAGAATGGCAATTTTGGGGCGTGTTTGATGGCTCAGCCCCAGCGGGTGGCAGATTGTGTGGTGGCGATGAAACATGCGGTGTCCATTCCAGTGACCGTGAAACATCGGATTGGAATTGATCAGCGCGATCGCTACGAAGACTTGGTAGAGTTTGTCCAAACTGTCGCTGCTGCTGGATGCCAGCGCTTCAGTGTCCACGCCCGCAAGGCTTGGCTGCAAGGCTTGAGTCCCAAAGATAATCGCACCATCCCGCCCCTGCGCTATGCTGACGTGCATCGTTTGAAACAGGAGTTCCCCCATCTCTGGATTGAAATCAACGGTGGCTTTACCAACCTTGAGCAAGTCCGACCTCAGTTACAGGCAGTGGATGCAGTGATGATTGGTCGTGCGGTCTACGATGATCCTTACCTATTCGCCCCTGTGGATCAAGAATTCTTTGGGGCCAAAAACCTCACGGTTCAAACCCGGCATCGAGTGGTTGAGCAAATGTTGCCCTATATTGAGTACTGGACTCAACGAGGGCTAAAACTGCACAAAATTACCCGCCATATGCTGCAATTGTTTCACCACCAACCAGGAAGCCGTGCCTGGAAACGCCATTTGACGGAAAATTCTTGTAAAGCGGGAGCAGGAATAGAAGTTGTGCGGGAGGCATTGTGTCTTGTGGCCCAGGCTGAAACCAGAATTGCTGCAGCGGTGAGTGAGAGGGAAGTGCCCACCCCCACAAATTAAGGTGTCTACGGCCATAAAACGGATTGGGTATCAGTACAATAGGTGTGCTGGTTTTTCCTCTAGGTAGGGGCGATCGCTATGGTGTTCATCAATCCCAAAACTGACTTTGCTTTCAAAAAAATCTTTGGTTCTGTAGAACATAAAGATATCCTCATCAGTTTTCTGAACGGGATGCTTTACGATGGCACGGATACCGTTCAAGACTTAACCATTCTCAACCCCTACCAATCGCCACGAATTCGCGGTGTGAAAGATAGCTATTTGGATGTCAAAGCCCAACTTCAGGACAGCACCACCGTCATCATTGAAATGCAGGTGTTAAATCTAGAAGGGTTTGAAAAACGTATCCTTTACAATGCGGCCAAGTCCTACTCCATTCAATTGGACCAGGGCCAAGCCTATCACCTGCTCAATCCAGTCATTGCCCTGACGATCACTGACTTTGTCATGTTTTCAGAATTTGAGGGGTGGATGTCTCGCTTTATCCTCAAAGAAAAAGATTTTTTATTTGACTATCCCATTCACGACCTCGAACTCGTTTTTGCGGAATTACCCAAGTTTGATCGGGCGCTTGATGAACTGTTGACTCTCACTGACCAATGGGCCTATTTTCTTAACCCTGCCCGTGCCTTAGAAACCATTCCCCCCATCTTGAGCCAAGTCAATGCCATTGAACAAGCCTTTGGAGTCGCGAATCAAGCCAATCTTACCCGCGAGGAACTGGACGAGTTGGAACATCAAGAAATGTTCATTCAGGATCAGCGGGGAGCGATTACTAGGGCGATTCGGCAGGCCACTAAACAAGCGCTAGAGCAGGGTATCCAGCAGGGCCAGCAACAAACTCAGCGAGATATTGCCCAGCGGCTATTGCCAATTTTGGATGATGAGGCAATTTGTCAAATTACGGGGTTGTCCATCGAGGATATTCAACAGTTACGCCAACAGTTGGGCGGAGAACAGCCTTAACGGATTTGCCTGAAACGAAAGGGGCGATCGCTCCATCGTTTAGACCTTTAAGTTAGGGCAAAGACACTTTTATCGGCATTTGTTGATCCGCAAACTTTACAAAAAGTTAAGGATGAGGAACCTAGGCAAGACGGTGCTTTTCACGATCGCCCCCCAGGGGCTTCTCCGTATTTGTGCCAGTACTCAATCGTCAAGTGTGTAGGCAAGTTATGAGATTACCGTGTGATTCATGAAGGAGGCGATCGCCCTCGAAGCGTATCTTAAATCTGGGCAACAAAAAATAACAGAATATATAGGGTTATCCCTTAAAGCCGATGTTTCCTGATTTTTCTGCTTTGCAGACAGCATCTACCTCTCCTCCTTCCCCCAAAAAATTAAATGTTCAACCTTCTGAGCATCTCACCCAATGGCTACAAGAGACTAACCTCAGTATTGGATTTACCACCTATCAAACCAATCGCCTATTTCTGCTAGGCCACCAAGCCAACGGTCGATTGGCGTTGAATGAACGGCTGTTTGACAAGCCAATGTGTTTGTTTGCCGATGGCCAACGACTACTCATGAGTACCCGCTACCAAATCTGGGAACTCGAAAATCGACTGGCAACTGGGGAGAGTTATCAAGGGGGCGATCGCCTCTACGTCCCGGCCCAATCCCACACCACTGGCGATATCAATGTTCATGACCTGGTGTTGGATGCTCAACAGCGGCTCGTCTTCGTCAATACTGACTTTAGTTGCTTGGCCACCCTTCGTCCTGGCTATAGCTTTGAACCCATTTGGCAACCGTCATTTATTACCAAACTGGCCGCTGAAGATCGGTGTCACCTGAATGGACTGGCCTTACAGGATGGTGAACCCACTTATGTTACCGCCTGTAGCACCACTGATGAATCTTCTGGTTGGCGCAATCATAAGATTGATGGTGGTGTGGTCATCCATGTGCCCAGCAACGAAATTATAACTAAGGGGTTATCCATGCCCCATTCTCCCCGCTGGTATCAGGGCAAGCTGTGGCTGCTCAATTCCGGCACCGGGGAACTGGGCTATCTCGATGACAACCAATTCCAACCCGTGATCTTCTGTCCCGGCTTTGTCCGAGGACTAGCATTTTGGAAAAATTTTGCCGTGGTGGGGCTATCGAAACTCCGTTCCAAAAGCTTTAGTGGCTTGCCCCTAACAACCCGTCTGGCGGATCAAGGACTCGCTCCCCAATG
>JBFRWC010000308.1:0-5371 GCA_051439365.1 Leptolyngbyaceae cyanobacterium | reverse complement strand
GGTGGGAACGCGATCGCGCCATCCTCCCCCTTATCCGTCCTATCGTTCCCCACCTCTATTGCTTGGGCATCACAAAACGGGGGCAACCGACCCATCCGCTATACTTGCCCAAAACGTTGCAGCCACAACGGTACCAATAGGCGATCGGATCGTAGGTGGCAAGGAAAGGGCGATCGCCCATCCCAATTACAGATTGCTGATCCCAAGCTCAAATCGCCCATCACCCGCTCGTTCCCGTTGTTACCTCTGAGGCATCGGTGGCATCAGAAGTGGTAGAGGTGGACGATTTGCTCTTACGACGACTGCTGCGCTTGCTACCATTTTTCGTGGCGGGTTCTGCGTCAGCTTCCAGCTTAAAATCCTCCGTCGCCTCAGTGGATGCTTCTGCTGAGGCATCCGCTGGCTCATCGGTCGTGGCGGTTTCATCCTCGTCCAGCTTAAGTACTGTGCGGACCTTTTTCTCAATTTCCTGGGCAAAGGCGGGATTCTCTTTCATATGAATCACCGTATTATCCCGGCCCTGGGCGATGTTATCCCCTTCATAGCTGTACCACGCTCCTCGCCGGACCACGATGCCGTGTTCTTCGGCCAAATCCAGTAAGCAGCCCAGAATGGAAACCCCCTCGCCAAAAATAATATCAAATTCAGCAATGCGGAACGGCGGAGCCACTTTATTTTTAGCGACTTTGACCTTGGCCCGAATCCCGTATTCCTCCGTGCCTTTTTTCAGGGTTTGAATCCGGCGAATATCCATCCGCACCGAGGCATAAAATTTGAGGGCGTTCCCTCCAGTGGTTACCTCTGGATTCCCGTAAGAAATCCCAATTTTCTGGCGTAACTGGTTGAGAAAAATCACGCTACAGCCCGTGCGGCCAATATTTCCGGTGATTTTTCGTAGGGCTTGGCTCATCAGGCGGGCTTGTAGACCCACATGGGTGTCCCCCATTTCCCCCTCAATTTCAGCCCTGGGAGTGAGGGCCGCGACTGAATCCACCACCACGAGATCAACGGCATTGGAGCGAATCAGTTGGTCCACAATTTCCAACCCGGCTTCCCCCGTATCTGGCTGCGAAACCAAGAGATTGGCAATGTCCACCCCTAGGTTTTGGGCATAGATCGGGTCGAGGGCATGTTCCGCATCCACAAAGGCCGCAATCCCGCCTTCTCGCTGGACTTCGGCGATCGCGTGCAGCGCCACCGTCGTTTTGCCCGAACTTTCCGGCCCGTAGACTTCCACCACTCGCCCCTTGGGAATCCCGCCTCCCAAGGCCAAATCCAGGGTCAGCGCCCCCGTAGAGATGGTTTCCACCTTCATTCGAGTCACATCGCCCAAGCGCATAATCGTGCCCTTGCCAAAATTGCGATCAATTTGGCTCATCACCAAATCCAGCGCTTTTTGCTTTTCGGATAGGTCGTTAGTTGTTTTCGCCATGAATGCCTCAGAACGTTAGAGCCGATGATAGAGAAAGATGATAGAAAAACTAGATTCAGACTAGGTTCAGCCATTAGAGTATTACGGCCATGCCTTGATGAAGTTAGAAAAATTACTAAATCTTTCTGAACTGCGCCTGCCCACGAAAGCTTGTCAAGATGGGACCGAACAAAATTTCTTTTGTTTTGAATACAAATGCACTAAACTATTCTTATCAGTATGCCATACCATACCGCCTAAATACAAATGCACTAAATCACTCTTATCAGTATGTCATACTTTTAGCATCTGCTCCTTCCCAATCTCCTTTAAACTCATCTCTTTACATTTATGTCTACCACCGCGCCCCATCTGATTTTGCCGGAGTCGCCTGTGTCTGTGGCAGGGGTCACTCTGTATATCCAGGACTTGCTAGAGCAGGATAATCAGTTACGCCAACTGTGGGTGGTGGGCGAGGTGTCCAGCGCCAACCAATATCGCAGTGGGCTGTTTTTTACGCTGCAAGACCCCGATGGGTCCGCCGCAATTGACTGTGTGGTCTGGCGGAATCGGTTCTCCAGTTTGGCGACCATGCCGACGATAGGGGAGCAGGCGATCGCCCTAGGGCAAGTGCGTCTCCACCGTCAGCGGGGCCATTACCAACTGAATGTCTGGCAACTGTTACCGGGAGGGCAGGGGTTACGCGCCCTGCGGCAGCAACAATTACGGCAGCGGTTGGAGGCCGAGGGGTTGTTTGCTCCAGCAAGGAAGCGATCGCTCCCATCCCATCCCCAGATCATTGCTGTTGTAACATCTCCCCAGGCCGCTGCTTGGGGGGACATCAAACGCACCTTGAGGCAGCGTTATCCTGGGTTACACGTTCTCTTTTCACCCGCATTGGTGCAAGGGGGACAGGCTCCGGATTCGATTGTGCAAGCGATTCAGCGGGTGGAAGCAGACGGACGGGCCGAGGTGCTCATCTTGTCGCGGGGCGGTGGGGCCACGGAAGACATGGACTGCTTTAACGATGAACGGGTGGTGAGGGCGATCGCTCACTGCCCCATACCGGTTATCTCTGGTATCGGTCATCAGCGCGATGAATCCCTGGCGGACCTGGTCGCAGATGTGCGGGTGCATACGCCCACCGCAGCAGCAGAAACCGCCATTCCATCGTTGCCAGATTTGATTCATGCCCATCAAGAACGGCGATTGGCACTCGCTCATGTGTTGCAACAACATATTCACTTGATGGACCATCGTTTGCAAACCTTGCAAGCACGACTCCGACGGCTGCAAATGGATCAACAGATCAGCCAAGAACAGCAGCGGCTCCAGTGGCACAAACAAACTCTGCGACATTTGGTCCGTCAGACCCTGCATCAAGCTGATACCCACGGCCAGTTATTGCGCCAAACCTTGGAAACCTTGGACCCAGCCACCGTTCTCCAGCGAGGCTATGCCCTAATCCGTCAGCAAGATGGCACCATTGTCCGTTCTCCGGATCAAGTCCAGCCTCAACAGCGGCTCTGGGTCCAGCTTGCTCAAGGCAGAATCCAGGTGACGGTAGAGGCAAAAGACGAGTAAGCTGCACCAATTTTGCCGCAGCAAGAACGTCCCATTCTCCCAGTCCGTCCAACTGGCAGGCCCTCAATCCATCCCCATTGTTCATTTCATATTCGATTGAAAGATTATTCGATTAAAGATTAAACATTATGACCTCATCCGCTCAACTCCCCATCCCTCAGGACAACCAACAAGATAACCAACCTGAGCAAGCTCAAGCCACGGGTGTCCCGGTCCCATTGCCAGCGGCAGTCACCCCGTCCCATTCCGTCTCAATGGAGGATTTACCGTCGGATTGGCAGTATGAATCAGCAGTGGCCAGGGTGGAGGCCATTATTGCTCAAATTGAAGCGGGGAATTTGGAACTCGCGGATATTTTTGAGCAGTTCGGGATGGCAGTCAAGCATCTCCAAGATTGTGAGGCATTTTTGAGTCACCATCGCCAGCAGGTGGATATCCTAGTGGAAACGTTGGCAGATGAAAGTAAAAGTAATGGGTAAGCTCAAACTAGCCAACAAAATCCCCTCTGTTATTTTCCTGGGACAAACGCTCCCACAACTGTTGTAGGAAAGGAGCTTTAGAGGTAAAACGAACGGCAAAATGGCCGTCTGGGATGGTTTGGGCGACCACTTTGGCGTAGATGTCTGCGGTGTAAAGGTCTGCGGTGTAAAGGTTTGTAGCGTCAAGATCTCCCATATCTGGGGTAGACTCGGCACGAAAATGAAGTTTAAGATTGCTGAGTGGAACTATATACGCCGCATGGTCTGAGGACTGAACCTGGATCACGGCTCCTTGGGGTGAGAGTTGAGCGATCGCCCCCTCATCTCCCACCTCTGCCACATGTTTCCCTTGCAAGCTGAAGTAGGTCAGGGGAATGGGCTGGGCTAGGGGCAACCACTCTTCCTGGTCCTGGGGCAGCTGGAGACTATACTGGCCCCTGATTCCTCCCACGTCGTAAACCGTTACTGGAGTCTTGACCCCTTTGGGCATCACCTCAGTGTGACTGCGAATATCCACCTCTGCCGTTTCTGCCGCCTTGAGGGTATGTTCTGAAATCAAAACCTGTCCGCCTGTCGTGTAGGTCTCAATCCGAAAGGCCAAGTTAACATGGCTGCCGAGGACACTATATTTTGTTCGCTTGGTTGAGCCCATGTTGCCCACGACCGCTTCTCCAGTGTTGATGCCGATGCCCATTTCTAGGGGAGCGAATCCCCATTTGGTCAGGGTTTGATTCACCTCGTCCATGGCCAGCTGCATGCCTATTGCACAGGCCACTGCTCTCTCTGCATCATTGCCGTAGCTAGTGGGGGCACCAAAGACCACCAGAATGCCATCACCAATAAAGTCGTCAATAATGCCGCCGTAGTGGGTAATCACCTCGGCCATGTGCTCTAAGTAAAAGTTGAGGATTTTGATCACTTCTTCTGGGGCCAGTTGTTCTGAGAGAGAGGTAAATCCCCGGACATCGGAGGTGAGGATGGTAATATGTCGTCGCTCACCGCCCATTTTCAGACCTTGGGGGCTTTCCAGCAGAGTATCGACGATTTCATCGCCCAGATAACGACCAAACGTTTTGCGGATGCTGCCAGCCGTTTGGGCGACGTATCCTGTCACCGCGATCGCTGAGCCAACCAAGGCGATCCCTGGCGGTACGACAGGGATCCACCATCCCGCTAAAATGGCACCGTAGGCGCTACCCAGAAGCAACAAAATGGGGGCGATCGCTCCCACAATTCCCAAGACTAAGGGCAGTTGCATGGTACTACTGCGACGAAACTGCCATGCTAAGGTGGCCCCAACTGCAGACCATAAGAGGGTCCAACTCCATTCCAGCCATTCTGGCCATCCTTGGATGAGCGATCGCTCCCCCAACGCCGCCCCCACAATTTGGCTGGCAAAATTGGCATGTAACTCGACCCCAGGAACCGATTCTGCGTGGGTTATTAGACCACTGCTATAGGCAGTATGAACTAGGTCTTTAAAGCTTTCCGATACCGCCCCGATGAGGACGATTCGATCCGTAGCCCAGTCGTCTGGGACCTCGTCGTTCAGTACGTCCATTAGAGATACAGTTTCAAAGCTACCTGTTGCTCCTACGGGGTTGAGCAAAAATTGGTAACCCCCGGCATCTGCCCAAACATATCCGCCGCTATGGGTGAGCAATGGTGTGAATTGAGCCTTCCCCAAGCCAAAATCTCCATCTTCTCCCATTTGAGGACCAATGCCCTCGGCATCCAGATACAGCAGCGCCAAGTATAGGGAAAAACCATAGACCGTTGAGCCATCGCTGTCGTCCACCGAGATCAACCCACGGCGCACCACATTATCTGCATCTACCAGTACGTCGTTGCTACTTACTTGTCCTAAGGCTTTGAGCGCTGGAGGGGGGGCAACTGC
>JBFRWC010000307.1:0-3193 GCA_051439365.1 Leptolyngbyaceae cyanobacterium | reverse complement strand
CCACATCCACCACTGTTTCCTCAGATAGTCCATCGAACCGCCGCTCTTCCACAGAGGGGGCAACGGCTACCCCAATCTTGGCGGTGGATCAGCTAACCTTTGGCTACCCCAACCATCCGCTGATTTTGCAAGACCTTTCTTTTACCGTTCATCTGGGGGAAAAAGTCGGGGTGATTGGTCCCAACGGTGCTGGAAAAACGTCCTTGTTTATGACCTTGTGTGGGATTCTGGAGCCAACAGCGGGCGAGATTACTCTGTTTGGTCATGCGGTTAAGCCAGGGGAATTCCGGCCTGAGTTGGGCTTTGTGTTCCAAAATCCGGATGACCAACTATTTTCGGCCACAGTGGAAGCAGATGTGGCATTTGGGCCAGAAAATATGGGTTGTCCTCCACAAGAAGTGACAGCTCGCACAGACGCAGCCTTATCCCTCACAGGCATGTTGGCGCACAAAGATGACCCGCCCCATCACCTTTCTGGCGGGGAAAAACGAATGGTGGCGATCGCCACGGTTCTCTCCATGTTGCCCCAGCTCATTATTTACGACGAGCCGTCTGCCAATTTGGATTTGCGTGCCCGTCGTCGCCTCATCCAGTTTTTGCACCACTCTCAGGAAACGATTTTGGTCTCATCCCATGACCTAGAATTCTTACTAGAAGTGTGCGATCGCGTCCTGCTGCTAGATGACGGTCATATTATTGCCGATGGTGCGCCCCAAACCGTAATGGCAGACGAAGCCTTGATGTTGGCCCACGGGCTAGAAAAACCCCATTCCCTGGTTCCCCATGAGAGTCAGCACAAAATTTAAGCGCCCACGCTGTAAGATAGAGAAGAAACTTTGTAAAACTTCTTAACATCTCTCATGAGTGATATTAAACCGTCTGTGACTCCTGTTTTACCCCGACCCAAGCTAGGGTTCAACGATTACGCCGAGCGGTTGAATGGTCGAGCGGCAATGCTGGGAATTGTGGTAGCGATCGCCATCGAATACCTGACAGGCCACGGAGTCCTATCCTGGCTGGGGCTCATTTAGGGTCTCATTTAGTTCATACTTGAGCACTTGGAAATTTGAATGCGTTAGGCTACTCTGATAGCCAGCGCATTTTGTGTTTGGGATGACTTCCGCACAAGAACACCCCGCTGTAGGGTGCTGTCAGCGTCAGCGTAACGCACCACAGCCAGGTGATTTTTGCCAAATAAACCCCTAGGAGATGTGCTTTTGGCGGCACTTGTCCTCATCAGTTTTTGTTTAAGGTGTCTGTATGTTAGACCGTGATCAAGTTCGTAAAGTCGCTCACCTCGCCCGATTGAGCCTAACCCCAGAGGAAGAAGCAAAGTTCACCACTCAGTTGGGTGACATTTTGGACTATGTGGAACAGTTGAAAGAACTCGATACTGATGCCGTCCCTCCCACCGCCCGTGCCATTGATGTCAGCAACGTCACCCGCCAGGACACCCTAGAAACCTGGAACGACAAAGAGAGCATTCTGGATTGTGCCCCGGAACGGGAAGGTGAGTTTTTCCGCGTCCCCAAAATCATGAATGAGTGATGCCTTGGCCCTAGATTGAACAGGAGTCAGAGACTCCCCTAGTCTGGTTCCCAGTCTCCGCCTGGGAACCAGACCCTATACTCGTTCCCAGCGTCTCGCTGGGAATACAGCAAGAGGCTCCGCCTCGCCTAACATTGGGGCTAGGACACAGAGAGCATCATCTTACTGAATCCGTAATAGTTCCACGTCAAAAATTAGAGTGGCATTGGGTGGAATCACACCTCCTGCACCTCTTGTGCCATAACCCAGTTCAGATGGAATGATCAGCTTGCGCCGTCCCCCCACTTGCATGGACCCAACGCCTTCATCCCAGCCTTTAATCACTTGACCCACGCCAATCCGGAACGAAAAAGGACGACCGCGATCGCGTGAGCTATCAAAGACTGCGCCGTTCTCCAATGTGCCAGTGTAATGCACCTGCACGGTACTTCCTGTGACTGGGGTTGCTCCTGTGCCTTCGACCAACTCAACGTACTGCAACCCCGATTCAGTCGTAATGACTTCTGCCACCGCTTCAGATCCTGCCTCAGACTCGTCAGGATTGGCGATCGCCTCCGCCTCAGACTCGTCGATTGGCTCACCAGTTCCAGCCTCATCTGTGCCCTCAACCGCATCAGGGGCAACGTTGGCATCACTTTCTGTTTCAACCGCAGCATCAGCGACAATCTCTGTTTCGGTAGCCGTCGTTGCGATATCTGTGACGGGATCGGGTTGGCCCAAAAACTGCGACGCAGCAATCACCACAACACAGACCACCATGACAGCCACAGTAATCAAAATTTCACGCATTACTTCCTCCTAGATTATTTATTTTTGTTATTCGATCGCCCAGTGACTACCGCCAGTTCCGGTTTTCCAACTCCCGGACTTGGCGCTCCAAACGGTCCAAGCGGCCTCTTAGCTCATCCATCTCATTCTGCCGAGGCACGCCCAAATCTTGGAGGACATTCCGAAGCTGTCGCTGCATCTGCTCATCAAAATTAGCCTGCTCTGAACGCAGTTGCTGCATCAAGTCATCCACAAAGGTTTTCGCTTGGTCAGGCTCAAGCTTACCATCAGTGACCCATTGCTCACTCACTTCCTTGAGCTTATCGGCGACGAGGGAGGTCGTGCCAATGCCAATCATCAACAATTGCTTCAGTAAATTATTATCCATACTAGAGTCCTTGTTATTGGGCTGCAATCCGGCTAGAGATTCGAGCTACCGCCGCATTGATTGTTTCACGTCCAGAGCCACCTTGGAATCACTGCTTAACTTGGCGACAAAATGGCTTGCGACAAACGCATTGCCCCTGGGATAGTGACAAACGCAGCGCTGGCGACTATCTTATCCTAACCAACTTATCCTAACCAAAAATGTCCAGCCTAACGGCGGGGATTTCCCCCGACCATATGGGGATCTAGCCCAACGAGCTAGCATGATTCTCTCAGCCCCAAATTCTCTTAAGTTAGGCCCAGACGATCCCAGGCCCCAAATCTTATATCTTTTCTTAGAGGCTTTAGTTGACCTTTAGTGCTAGAATTAAAGGCTGTACACTTAGTAAGTGAGGAAGTCAATTGGAGACTGCGGTTTCAAAATTTATTCTTAAAGTGCTTTGGTTAGAGGACAACGTGGCAGTCGCAGTTGATCAGGTTGTCGGGAAGG
>JBFRWC010000306.1:0-5084 GCA_051439365.1 Leptolyngbyaceae cyanobacterium | reverse complement strand
TCACCCTTCCCTGGGCGACGCCGTTTATAACGGCCATCACTTCGGAGTTCCCAGGCTTGTCGATTGTCGTGCAGCATCAGGGTGAGCATATCATACAACTGTTGGGCGATCGCCCCATCTTCAATGGGTGTCACGGCCTCCACCCGCCGATCCAGGTTCCGAGGCATCCAGTCGGCACTGCCAATAAAGCATTCCGAGGCCCCGCTATTGTAAAACCAAAAAACGCGAGAATGTTCCAAATAGCGTCCCACAATGCTAACGACCCGGATATTGTCGCTAATCTCTGGTATTCCTGGCCGCAAACAGCAAATCCCCCGCACAATCAGATCAATTTTTACCCCTGCTTGAGAGGCTTCGTACAGCTTGGCAATTAATTGTTGATCCACCAGCGAGTTCATCTTGGCAATAATGTGGGCTGATTCTCCCGCTTTAGCATGGTCAATTTCTCGTTGAATCAGAGCCGCCATGCGATCGCGCAGCCCCACTGGAGCCACCAACAATTTACGATAGTGCTGCTGTTTGGAATAGCCCGTGAGCGAGTTAAAAAATTCTGATAAATCTGCCCCTAGTGCTTGCCGACAACTGAGTAACCCCAGATCAGTGTAGAGTTTAGCTGTCTTGGGATTATAATTGCCCGTACCAATGTGAACATAGCGGCGGATACCCTCTTCCTCCCGACGCACCACCAACACCACTTTGGTATGGGTCTTCAATCCAACCAACCCATAAACCACATGGACCCCTGCCTGTTCCAACTTCCTCGCCCAGAGAATATTATTGGCTTCATCAAACCGGGCTTTGAGTTCCACCAACGCCACAACCTGCTTGTCATTTTCGGCGGCGGCAATTAATGCTTGGATAATCGGTGAATCTCCAGACGTACGGTACAAGGTCATCTTAATCGCCAGTACCTTTGGATCATGGGCGGATTGGGTAATAAACCGCTGGACCGTTGCCGAAAAGGAATAGTAGGGGTGATGAATCATGAGATCGTGCTGCCGAATCAGGGAGAAGACATCCTCCCAACTCTCCCCTTCCCGTAAGGCTTCTGGCAAATCATCCTGCTCCAAGGCTTGGAATGGCGGCGGCACCACCGGAGTCCACGGGGCATCTTTGAGCTTGGGGCGAGGAATGGCCATAAACGACATCATATCCCGCAGGTTCAGCAACCCAGGGAGTTCATACACGTCGTTGCCGGTCAAATTTAGTTCGGTCATCAATGTGTCCCGCACCAAGGCAGGGGCCGAGGTTTGAATCTCCATGCGCACGGCTGACCCACCCAAGCGGCGTTTCCGCAACTCCTGTTCGATCGCCAACATTAAATCGTCTGCTTCGTCTTCCTCCACGGCAATATCTGCGTTGCGGGTGATCCGAAAAAGGCAATATTCCTTAATGATCATTCCAGGAAACAGCGATTCTAGATTGTGAGCAACCACGTCTTCCAAAGGAACTCCCACCCACAGCACTTTGGTTTTAGGCGCTTTCTTGCCGTTATCAAGATTGTTCCATAGCTTTGGCGGCAGTTGGATAAATCGAGGGGAGGGTAGTTTGAGACGAGCAAAGCGATCGCTCTCTTGATTGGGATCACGCATCACTACCGCCAGATTCAAGCTGAGGTTAGAAATGTAGGGGAAGGGATGCCCTGGATCAACCGCAAGGGGAGTCAGAACGGGGAAAATCTCATGCTCAAAATAATCTTTAAGGTAGGCAATTTGAGCTTTGTCCAAATCAGTATAATTAAGAATGTGAATTTGGTGTTGCTTGAGGAGCGATCGCAGTACCTGTTCACAATGATCATGTTGCTCTACGACCATCGGTCGTAACCGTTGACTAATTTCTTCTAGCTGTTCTTGGGGCGTTAACCCATCCGGGGTGAGCCTGCTCACATGGGCATTCACCTGCTGCTTGAGACCCGCCACCCGCACCATGAAAAACTCATCCAAGTTAGAGCTAAAAATCGCCATAAACTTGAGCCGCTCTAGCAATGGAGTCCGAGAATCCAGAGCTTCTTGCAACACCCGACGGTTAAACTCTAGCCACGTCAATTCACGATTCAAATAGTACTCAGGCTGCAACAACCCTGACGGGGGAGGCGTTGCAGCCGGTAACTCTACCCCATCAATAGCAGTTGAAGGATGGCGTTTGGATTGGCTAGAGGACAGGGTAGACATGGGATCAATGCAGAATAGAAAGCAGTGGCGTAAACCAGCATTATACACGGAGTCCTCGCTTCGACTGCTAGGATAGCCACAGCCAAAAAATTCGCTAGACCAGTGTTAGCCCATAACCAAGGAGGAAAACGATGCCATTCTCCTATGAACGGACCGTACGGTTCCGCGATACGGATGCAGCAGGAGTCGTTTACTTTGCCAACGTATTGTCGATGTGCCATGAGGCATATGAAGCATCGTTACAGGCAGCGGGAATTGATTTACGACAATTTTTTAGCGATCGCCACCGGGCTATCCCCATCACCCACGCTGATGTTGATTTCTTGCAGCCCATGTTCTGCGGCAAAACCTATCGGATTACTCTTACTCCCCAATTGGTTCAACCCAGCAAATTTCTGATTGCCTATCATTTGACGGAGTGGGAATCATCGAAACTGACATCACAGGAAAAGCAACCACAGGCAAAACAATCCCAAACACCGATGGAGCGGGTCATTGCTAGGGCAAACACCCACCATGTCTGTATTGATCCCAGCCAGCGCACTCGACAACCCTTGAGCAAACCGATACATCACTGGCTTGAACAGTTCCAGGAATCGGCTCAGGACTCTGGGCAAATCACCGATTAGTGCAAGGTCATACTCCCTAAAATTACCCCGACCTGATCATTAAACACTTCCATATTGTGGAAATCTTCCTCGTTGAAGTCAGCCTGGAAGTAGAACGGCACTTCTGGCCAAGTCTCCGGATCATAATCAGGATAGTTACCTTCAACGCGCTTATTGATCAGCTGTGTTACCCCTAACAATTCCCCAGCCTCACCTAATACAGGCATACACAACAAACTACAGGTGCGGTAATGGGTTTGCTCATCTGTTCGCTTGGCCGTGTCAGACTCCGGATGGTCATACAAATCAAATGGGATATTCTCAGCAATCCCCGTCTTCGCGACCTTACCCACAAAGCCTTCACCCATTGGCACACTTGCCTCTAACCACTCTCCATCACTTTGCTTGATCTTGGTCCACAACACATTATTCTCAGGCTTTAATAACCACAAGCTACTGCGATCGGCATTGGTGAGGCTCTTCACTGCTTGCATCACATTTTGAATCAGCTCTTCTGGATTGCCACTGCTCTGCTTCACAAAACTAATCGCTTCATACAATGGGTCCACATCACGGCGATTCTCCTTAATCGTCAGAATTTCCTGATGGAAGGACTGGAATGCTTGCAAAATCGGGAGAATCTTGGGCGTTCGTTGGTTCAACCGATCCACATCTTGCTTGGTAAAGGTATCGACATCATCCGAACTCGTTTCCGCCTTACCATTACGACTGGTGCCAATCTCAGCGAACGAGTGGAGCTTATTAAAACAGCGAATAATGGCAATGACTTTACCTCGACTATCCAAGACAGGATAGAGCAATAAATTATTCAGCTTTTCAATCTGACTATGACGAATCCCTCGATAGATTAGGACATCATTAAACCGTTTCGGCTCTCGGCTCACCTGCACCGCTTTGCTCCGCAGAATCCGGGCGGAAATCCCTAAGGTTGCTGAAACCCGAATTTCAGTGGCATCTCCCCCTTCATCCTCGACCAACGTCCACAAACCTGTTTCTTCACTGTCTAGCAAGAAAATCGTGGTGTACTCTGCCCCCAACAGCTTGCCCACTGCCTCACTGATGAACGTCAGCATATAATACAGCCCAGTGTATAGTGCCTCATCGCTCTGCTCTTCCTGCTCGGAGACCGAGTTACTCAAAACCGCAAGGGCATTGTAAATGGCTTCTTTCGGCTTAGCTTGGGAAAGCTGCTTCAGAGTTTCGTGGGTCCGGACAAACTGCAAAACCACCCCGACCCGTTCATTGAAGACCTGCATCGCCTGCTGATCATTTTTGTCAAAGCTGGTTTTGAAGTAATCAGGAACGTTGGGATAATCCTCTTTGGTGTACTCCTCAAAGTGGCCAGCTTTGCGCTTGTTGACCAACTGTGTGACTCCCAGCAGTTGCCCATCAGGGCTAACAATAGGCATACAGAGGAGGCTACAGGTGCGGTAATGGGTTTGTTCGTCCACCTTCTTGGCATTTTCGGCACTGGGGTGATTGTACAAATCGAAGGGAATCAGCATGGGTTCCCGGCTGGCAGCCACGGATCCCGCAAAGCCGACCCCAATGGTACAACGGACCTCCCCCCGACCGGGGATTTCCGTCCACAACTCGTTGCGATCTTGATCCACTAGCCACAGGGTACTCCGATCTGCATTCAGCAGTTTCTTGGCAGTATTCATGACCCGCTGCAAAATTGCTTTGGTATCCAAGTTAATCTGGTCAATGGAGCGAGTGGCCTCGGCTAGAGCCACGGTCGCTCGGAGCTTTTTCATCACCTTGTAGCAGGACTGGCAGCTTTCCAAAATCCGGCGGATGGGTCGAATACATTTGCCTAAGCGCTCCACATCGCTCTTGGTAAAGCTTTGGGCCTGACTGCCATTGATGACCTCATCACTCTGAAGCTTGTTGAGGAATTGAATCACAGCCACCACTTCCTTCTCTGCATTCAAGACTGGAAGCGCCAAAATATTACGGGTTCTGTAATGGTACTTACCGTCATACTCCTTCACCAAATTGGCACGGGGATCGTTGTAGACATCCCTGGGGATATGAATCGCTTTTTTGGTAGCGGCAACGGTTCCTGAGATCCCCTCGCCAATCCGGACTTGGATATCGAGGAAATCACCCGCGTCGTTCTCTGCCACGAGAGACCATAGTTCAGTTTTATCTTCGTTGACCAGGAAAATAGTGGCTCGATCTGCTCCCACTAGGTCGCCGATTTTGGAGGTGACATCCCGCAACACTTCGTAAAGGACCTGGGAAGAGCGTTGGTTTTCGTCGTTATCGGCCTGGGAGAGAA
>JBFRWC010000305.1:0-9820 GCA_051439365.1 Leptolyngbyaceae cyanobacterium | reverse complement strand
ATACTCTCTCTGGTGACGATGGCAACGATACCTTAATTGGCGGTTCTGGCGACGACATGATTGTCGGTGGAGACAATAATGACACCCTCCGAGGCGGAGATGGTGATGACATGATCATCGGTGGCGATGGTCGCGATGTTTGCGTCGGCGGTAACGGCAGTGACACCTTTGTCCTACAAAATACGATCCTATTTGGGGTGATCCGTGACTTTGAGATTGGGGTTGATTTCTTGGGTCTATCTGTAGACTTTAGTTTCGAGGAACTGTCGTTTGTTCAAGTTGGGATTGATACGGTCGTGAGTTACGAAAGTACCACCGTGGCCGTGCTCCAAAGTATTGAGACCAAATTGATTACAGAGACAAGCTTTGTCTCTGTAACAATTGATGTGTAATCGTTCTAGGAATAAGGATTAGATAAAGTGTAGAAGTTTTGTGGGGGGCACAAACTGCCCTCACACAAACGGCCTCATTAATGTGGCCGTTGTCATCGCAGCAGGCGCTGTTTTGTTTATACCATCATCTAGGTTTGCCAAGAATCTTGACAATCTCCTAGCCAAGTAGCGTCCAGATCAGTAATAATGACGGTTACGACCTACGCTGTCTGAATACGGGACAGAGTGGAGAGGTGGCAGAGTGGTTGAATGCGGCAGTCTCGAAAACTGTTTTGGGGTAACACCCAACGGGGGTTCGAATCCCCCTCTCTCCGTTGATTAATTGAGCCTGTGAGAGTTTGGTTTGTGAGAATTCGGTTCCTGATAATTAAGCCTTTGGGGGTGTAGGGTGGCTTCAATGTCGGCTTCCGCGTCTAGGGCGATCGCTCTCAACTGATCCACCATCTGATCGGAGGGAGATTGCCACAATCCCCGTTGGTGGCTCTCCAATAACCGTTCAGCCATGTCTCGCAAGGCCCAAGGATTATGTTGCTGCACGAACTGTTGGACCTCGGTGTTCAGAACGTATGCCTCTGCCACTCCGGTGTACATAAAATCGGCAACGCAGTGAGCAGTGGCATCGTAGGCAAATAGGTAATCTACGGTGGCCGCAAGTTCAAAGGCTCCCTTGTAGCCGTGGCGCATGACTCCGGCAATCCATTTGGGGTTGACGACACGGGAACGGTAGACGCGACTGATCTCTCCTTGGAGCGATCGCACCCTCGGGTTGGCGGGTTGGGAGTGATCGCCAAAGTAGGTGGTGGGATTCTTGCCCTGGGTGTGGCGCACCGCTGCCACTAACCCCCCTTGGAACTGGTAGTAGTCATCGGAATCGAGTAAATCATGTTCCCGATTGTCCTGGTTGTGCAGGACAACTTGCATAGATTGCAAGCGTTTCTGGAAAACATCGGGAACGGAGGTGGTTCGCAGATCATGGCTGGAATGTGCAGTCGTCGAACTCGAAGTCGAACTCGAAGGGGACGATGGCGCAACGCCACTTCGGGGGGAGGAGCGCCCGTAAGCATAGCAGCTCCAGTTAATATAGGCTTGGGCCAAATCGGTATCATCGCTCCAGTTTTGAGCTTCAATCAACCCCTGCAATCCGGCCCCGTAGGCACCGGGCTTGGAGCCAAACACTCGATAGAGGGCGCGATCGACTGCCATATGGTCTTCTAAGCCCACCGCTTGCCACTCCTGCACCTCTTGTTGGACTTGGGCGGCGAGGGGATTTATCTCCGCAGGTTCATCTAGCTGGGCCACGGCCTCCACTGCTGCGTTGAACAGATCAATCAAGTTGGGAAAGGCATCCCGAAAAAATCCCGAAATTCGCAAGGTGACATCCACTCGGGGACGACCCAACACCGACAGAGGCAAAATCTCAAAATCCAGCACTCGTCGGGCAGCCGCACTCCACACAGGCTGTACCCCTAGCAGCGCTAGGGCTTCAGCGATATCATCGCCCCCCGTTCGCATGGTGGAAGTGCCCCACACTGATAGCCCCAAAGTTTTGGGATACTCGCCGTTTTCTTGGGTGTAATATTCCACGAGGGTTTCTGCCGCCCGTCGGCCCACATCCCAGGCACTTTCGGTGGGCAGTCCCCGAATATCGACGCTATAAAAATTGCGCCCGGTGGGCAACACATCGGCCCGTCCCCGTGTGGGAGCACCCGAAGCGCCACTGGGCACATAGCCCCCAGCAAACCCGTGGAGCAGGTGATCGATTTCCTGATGGGTTTGAGCCAAGGCTGGGAGGAGATGGTGGGCCATCCACTCCAGTTCCCGTCGCACTTGTTCTCCGGTTTCTTTAGGCAGAACCCCGATTTTGCCAATCAGATCCCCGGGTTCTTTAAGAACCCGGGGATCTAACGTGGTAAGTGTTATCAATTTTTCGACCTGTTGAGCAGCTTCTGCTTCCAGAATCTCCACGGCATCACCAACGGTGCGAATGCGATCGCCCACCCTCACGTCTATTCCACTCGCATCGTTGACATGGGTGATATCAGCAATAACCTGCCCCAGGTCATTGGTGAGAGGGTCGAAGGTCCAGCCCCAGTCCTGAGCGATCGCCCTTGTCAATCCCATCCGCTGAGAATCAGGCTGACGGGCGATCGCCACCACCAAATCTCGCAGTTGTCGTCCACTGGGACACTGGCCAAAAATGTGCAGTCCGTCTCGGATTTGAGCTTCTTTCAATTCGCACAGATATCCATCAGTAGAGGTGACAAATTCTTGGAAAACAGCAGGATTAATTTTGGCATCAACAAGTGAGGTGGGGACCGTTTTCAGATTTTCCGGGAGTAAACTCAGGTCTTGGTTCAGGTTTTCAGTGGTGACGAGGTGGCAAATGCGATCGCGAATGACAGACAACCGTTTTGGGTCAAGGGCCTGAGCATCGTAGTATTCGTCAATTAAATGTTCGAGTTGCTGTAAAGGGCCGTACAATTCTGCTCGGGTGAGGGGTGGGGTCAGGTGATCGATAATCACAGCTTGACTCCGGCGTTTTGCCTGGGAGCCTTCCCCTGGATCATTGACGATAAACGGATAGAGATGGGGTAAGGGGCCTAAAGCCACTTCCGGATAGCAAGATTCAGACAGGGCAATACTTTTACCGGGTAGCCATTCCAAGTTACCATGTTTGCCGACATGGGCGATCGCCCCCACTTGCCACTGAAATCGCAACCAAAAGTAAAAAGCTAGGTAATCATGGGTCGGTTCTAAGTCTGGGGCATGGTAGTTGAGGGACGGATCATGGTCGTATCCCCTAGAGGGCTGGATGCCGACAAAAACATTACCAAACTGGAGACCTGCGATCGCCATGTCCTTGTCTGGTGGGGCACCCCAGCGATCGCACACCGCTTGTTGCACCTCATCGGGAAGTGCCTGAAAATATCGCTGATAGTCAGCAGCACTCAATTTCTGGTGTATTGGCCGCAACTCCCGTCCTTCCGGATCGTTCGTGATTCCAGTTGTCAGCCGTTGCATCAAGTCGTCACTATTATCAGGCAGAGGGGCCGCATCCGTATCCATCCAGTAGCCTGAACGGTGTAACCCATGCAAAATCACCACACAGCTAGCCGGGGTGTCCAACCCAACTCCGTTGGCAAGGCGACCGTCTTTGTTGGGATAGTTGGCCAAAATCAGAGCAATTTTGCGCTGAGCAGGGGGCGATCGCCGTAGCTTTGCCCAATTCGCGGCTAATTCCGCCACAAACTGAATGCGATCGCCCTTGGGTTTATACCCCACCACCGCCGTTTCTAACTGGGGATGCTGAGACTGTACCGCCTTGAATGATACGGCCCGACTAATGATCCGGCCATCCACTTCTGGCAACGCCACATTCATGGCAATATCCCTCGGTGACAACCCCCGCCACTGCTGTTTCCACTGGTCCTCATTACCACTGCTCAAAATTACTTGGAGGACAGGCACATCCAACTGTTGCCAAAAGTCCACTTGAGGGCTGTCATCGGTCAGCTTAGCCAAGGAAAATCCCGTGGTATTGATTAGCACATCAAGGAGATGCTCGTCTCGGAAAAGCTTGAGTAGTGCTACCTGAATCGCATCATCTCGCAGTGATGGAATAAAAATCGGAACAGGAGTCATTCCTAGATGGCTGAGGGTATGGCAAAGAGTGTCAATCACCGCTGTATTGCCAGCCAGGTAGTGGGCGCGATAAAACAGGATGCCAACTTGAGGCTGACTTGAACTTGAATCTTCCAAATTCCCTATCAGACTCCCAGCTTTTCTAAGAAACTGGGGATTTTTGTCTTGGAAATCTTGATCTTGGGGATCTTTGCCTTTCAAAAAATAGGAATCTCGAACGAACGGATAATGGCCCCACTGAGGCACTGATGTCGGTGGAGGTGGCATCGGTCCATGCTCCAAACAGGCGTGGGCAATGTATTGGAGCGCATGGCACAAGTTTTCGACTCCGCCCTCTACAAAGTAGTGCCAAAGGCGATCGCTCACGGCTAGGGGCACCGTACACAGGCTGGCTAGCGCCGGATCAGGGCGATCATCCCCCGACAGAACAATCAACTGAAGTTGCTGCTCTGTTGCCATTTCCTGGAGCCGATCCAGGCCATAGCTCCAGTAACTCCGCCCCCCTAACAATCGCACCACCACCACCTGCACCTGCATCAACACCTCATCCATGTAAGTATCGATGCTTAATTCCTGCTGGAGTTGCAGTAAATTAGCGACCCGAAATTCAGGAAAGCCAGCAGGGAGGCGATCGCAGCTCCCGGCTAGAGTTTGAATTTCCGTATCAGCGGTGGTGAGAATGACAATGGAGGCCGGAGTCTGTTCCAAAAAGATGACTCCTTCCGTATCAGGACTCCAGCCCCCTGGAGTGGCAGCAATGCGATGCATAGTGATGTAAAACGCAGGATTAGGTTGGTGCAGGATTAGGTGAGTGCCGGAACCAAAATAGCATCCTGGATGCGGGCTTCTTCCAGTTGTTCTCCGATGAAAACCAGTTTCGTCTGCCGAGCTTCATCGGAGTGCCAGGGACGATCGTAGAAATAGTCGATGCGATCGCCTACTCCCTGTAACACCAACCGCATGGTTTTCTCCGGAACCGCCACAAATCCCTTGATCCGGTAAATATCCTCTGTTGTCAGCAATTTTTTCAGCAACGCCACCAACTCAGAGGGCACAAATTCCTGATCAACCTGCAACTGCACAGCATTAATCGTCTCATCATGCTCGTGCTCTGCCTCATGATCATGATGGCTAGGACGACTCTCTAAGTGATCTTCCACGGCGGCATTAAACCCAAGAAATACGTCTGAGCTAATCTGACCATGATCACAAGGAATCACTTTCACTTGTGGCCGAAGCTCCTGGCGTAACCAGGTTTGCACTGTGGGCAACGCCTCACCCGTCACCGCATCCGTTTTGGTCAACAACACTAAATCAGCACAGGCCAATTGGTCCTCAAACAACTCTTCAATCGGAGTGTCATGATCCAAATTGGGGTCCGCCTGCCGCTGAGCTTCCAGCGCTGCTAAGTCCCCCACTAAAGTTCCCGCTGCCAAGGCTTCCGCGTCTACAACGGTGACCACTCCATCCACAGTAGCTCCAGTGCGAATTTCGGGCCAGCGAAAAGCTTGCACCAAGGGTTTCGGTAAAGCCAGTCCTGATGTTTCAATGACGATGTGATCGAGGCGATCGCGCCGCTTCAAAATTTCCTGCATCGTTGGCAAAAATTCTTCTTGCACGGTGCAGCAGAGGCAACCGTTCGTCAGCTCCAAAATATTGCTGGCTGCGTTGTTGACTGCATCATTGCTAATCAATTCATTCGTACTAACGTTATCCTGGTCCCATTCATCCTCCTCACAGACTTGACAAGAACGCAATAGGTCACCGTCAATCCCCACTTCTCCAAATTCATTCACGATGACTGCAATGCGTCGCCCTTGGGTGTTGCGTAGTAAATTACGAATCAAGGTTGTTTTACCAGAACCAAGAAATCCGGTAATAATAGTCACTGGGATTTTATGCATCATTCTCCGCCTGTACCACGCAGGCCATCGAGATTTACCTAAACCACCAATGGCGGGCATTCTGACTCACTCAATTTTGAATTCCGAGTGTCAGATTTTGGCCGATTGAGAGAGCCGGAAATCTAAATGCTGGAATCAAAATGGTTCACAGTTGCGGGACAGTGCCGGATTCACACCGGACTTTCCCCGTTACCTCTGATGGCTGTTCACCATCAGAACCATAGGTCTACCAACCCTAACACGGTTTAGCCCAGTCGTTAATGTAAGGAATATTAAGCTTGGGAAGAAATCCTGCAATGCTCACGGATAGAGTTATGGACGGATGATCCAGATAGATGATGCTGTGTAGATTTTTGCGGATCAGTTCAGGTGGAGGCTATCAATGATTAATTATTTAGATGGAGCTTGTGGGGCAGTGACTCTTATGCTGTTAGGATAGCAAGATTTCCCCTAGGATCGAATACTCCACAACCACTAAAAGGTTCAAAAAAGTCGTGAAAAGTCGTTTGCTGTAAAAAAATGCAATGTTAGTGATGTCTATTTAGGCAATCCCTGGTGTTTACTGATATAGATGCACCGTCCTAACTTAACCCTTAGTTTAGCCTTGGACGATAGCCCCATATCGTAGCCCCGCATGACTATGAGCTTTGACGATTTTCTTCAACTGGTCTACCACTGCCGCCAAAAACCACTGACTGATTTGGAACAAGCTGTTTTAAGGGGAGTTTGGCTCCAGCAATCTTACAAGGAAATGGCACAAGTTGAGCCGTGGAGTAGCCGTACCCTTAAAGACGCAGGTTCAAGATTATGGCAGGAATTATCGATAGTTCTTGGAGAATCCGTCAAGAAGAACAATGTTAAGCAAATTGTAGAGCAACGATATCGGCAACAGCATAGCCAGGGCTGGAGTCCACACGACACAGACGGAAACCCCAACAACGATTAGAAGGTCGGATCATGTTGGCTATCCCAGCAAGCATTGTCTTCCCAGACGCGATCGCTTCCCGAACAGTCCTCCTCGCTGCTGATCCAGGGTAGGGCGGTCGGATCAGAGGCTGGCTTTGCCAAGTAAGACAGATGGGATGCCATCATTGGCATCCGCAGCATGAGCACACCCGCTAACCCCAAGGAACCTAGGAGAAGGTAGGTCAATCGCCAAAATACTCGACGCTCTTGGGCAGTGCGCTGTTCGTTGCGGCGTTCGCTGCCTGCCAGAAAAACACAGTAGAAACCTGGTGTATGGGGCATGGGCACAGATAAGCGGACATCGACTGCATGTTTTCTAGGGGCTAGCTTTTGACAAGCCTGACGCAAAACATATAGTTGCTCCTGGGTAAAGTTACTCCGGTCCATTTTGGTCATTGCGGACACTAGCCGTTCATACACTTCATTCGTGGGTGTAGGACTTTGTATCGACGTTTTCATAGCATCTCCTCATTTAGGTAGAGAAACACACTTTATCTCAGCAGTATGTTGGTGGAAAAATAAAGCACATCAAATACTACTTTTGTCGCTTGAGACTTGTAGTATTTCCCTCTTATTTCTGCAATGATAGAGCTAATGGGTCCGGAAGAAAAATTTACCAAAACTATTAGCTGTGCTGATAGTTAACAGGTTTTTCCAAAAGGCCGAAACTTTATCCTTGCCGATGGCTAACAGGTTTCTCGCAAAGGCCGAAATTTTATTCTGAGTTTGTGCTGGTTGCAGCTTAAATCAGCTACCCCAAGACGTAGATGCCACAGTCCCCTATGGCTTTGCTTCTGTGCTAAATCCTTACTCTTTAATCCTAGTCTCTAATTTAGTTGAAGAGTATCGAGACTCTACTAATTCTTGGAGAACGTTTGGGGTCCAATCAGTTTTACAGTTAGTCATAGTCGTTGCTTAGTCTCCGATGGCTGAGAAAAAAGTCAGTGCTAATACAGAAACAGGCCGACTTTTGTCCCAAATTGCCTTAATATTTCGTTGCGGGCTATCTCCTATGACAACTTTGCTGTCCCTCTTGGGTAGCGTTGCATGAGCGATCGCACCTCCGCCGCGTGATAGGAACTGCGGGTTAGAGGCGAGGACACTACCTGTAGAAAACCGATGGATTCGCCATACTCGCGCCAATCATCAAACTGTTGGGGGGTGACAAATTCCTTCACCCCCAGATGTTTGGCAGTCGGTTGCAGATATTGGCCAATGGTGAGGATATCGCAGTCTACAGCCCGGAGATCCTTCATCACCTGTCGAATTTCCGCATCGGTTTCTCCTAAGCCAACCATCAGTCCGGATTTAGTGTAAACCTGGGGCATCAACTCGCGGGAACGGCGAATGACCTCCAAAGAGCGTTGGTAATCTCCCTGGGGGCGGGTCCGGCGGTAGAGCCGAGGTACGGTTTCCATGTTGTGATTCATTACCTCAGGACGGGCCTCCAAGATGGTTGCCAGCGCCTCCCAGTTGCCGCACAAATCAGGGATTAGCACTTCGATGGTGGTGTCAGGGGAAAGCGATCGCACCGACTCAATACAGGAGACAAACTGGCTCGCACCGCCATCGTCGAGATCATCCCGGTTCACCGAGGTAATCACTACATGTTTCAGACCCATTCGCCTGACGGCTTCAGCTAGGCGAGTGGGTTCGGTCGGGTCGAGGGGTTTTGTCTTTTTCTCAAAATCAATGTCGCAATAGGGACAGGCACGAGTACAGGCTGGCCCCATAATCAAAAACGTGGCCGTTCCGCTATTGAAGCACTCACCGATATTAGGGCAGGAGGCTTCCTCGCATACCGTATTCAAGTTCAAGTCCCGCAGGGTGGTTTTGGTGGCACCGACTCGCTCCCACTGGGGTGCCTTAACTCTTAGCCAGTCTGGTTTTGAGGTACTGATAGTCACGTTGATTATTGTGCTGGTGTCAATTACTGTGCGGTTAATTTAGCGCCATCCCTCATCATAAAGGGTTTTTGAGGGTTGTGGGGTGGGGATGATGGGGCAATTGAGATGGTGGACTTGAGATGGTGGACCGTCCTTCATGTAATAAGCTGAAAGATATGACTAGGTTTACCTGGATTTTTGACACTGCTTTACCTTCACATGATCCAATTTCCCATGATTCGATTTTCCATGACTTTACCATCCATGACCCAAGCTCTCCTGAATACTCTCAAAATCACGGCTGTTACTTGTTGTTTTGTGATTTCGTCTTGGGGCCTGGGTATCTTGCCAAGTGATGCAGCCGTTCCCGAGGATGTAGATTACCTCATTGCAACTAAGGAATGTCCTATTTGTGTCCTCAGTGAGGCTGACTTATCCGGCCAAGATTTGAGCAAGGCCGACATGAAAATCTCGGATTTGACCGGGGCTGACTTGTCCGGAGCGAACTTATCCGAGGCAAATCTGTTTTCCACTTACTTACTGGGTGCAACGTTAACCAACGCAGACCTTTCTGGTGCGAATCTAGCGAGCAGCGATTTATCTGAGGCAGACTTAAGCGGCACCAACTTAACGGGGGCCAATCTCGCGAACTGCCTCCTTTTAGATGCAAACTTGACTGGAGCGACACTCAAAGGGATCTACTGGGCTGGGGCCATCTTGAAAGGAACCAATTTGTCGGATGCTGACTTAAGGGGCGTTAAGCTCAAGGGCATCAACTTGACTGATGCGAAGCTTTGCAATACGGTCATGCCCTCTGGCGAAGTCGCAACACGAGATTGCTAGTAATACGGGTGCCATTCTCTGGTCTGGGTCCATACAATGGCACCAACGTCCAAGATCGCCCTGCGTTAATTCCGATCACAGGGCTACGGTGTACACACATCTCATTTTGAAGTCCAAAACTCGGCTTTACCCCCCTTAGTCCCCCCTTGCAAAGGGGGGAAACTCCGGTCCTCCCCCTTTGCAAGGG
>JBFRWC010000304.1:0-11333 GCA_051439365.1 Leptolyngbyaceae cyanobacterium | reverse complement strand
CTCCACGTTTATCTGATTTACCGTGTGAGTTAAGAGACTGCTCAGGGTGCTTTGCTCTAAACTTTTAGGATTGATGACTCCTCCATTGGTCCCAAATACTGCAGGCTCAAAGAGAGTCTTGATCCGATCATCAATCGAGGTCTTCCCCTGATAGAAATCTGGGTAGACGGATATGATGATAGGCTCTACCCCACTCTTGACATAGGCCGTAAAATAAATCGGATCACCATATTGATTCAATCCTTGAACCAGAGGCTCATAATCAATCCTATCTGCTGGAGGAATCATTTCTCCATTGTTCATGGCCTGATGGATGTGAATGCGTTCTGTGTCCGTGGTCTGGACATAGCTAATGGTAGGAATCGTGACCAAAATGAGGGGAAGACGATCTTCTCGATAGATAACCTCGTTTTGTTCCACATAAGAGGATACTAACCCCAACCCGATGTCATCAACAGAGAGGTTGATCATCGGTTCAAAGAAATTGTTTCCAACCTCTCTATTTTGATTAAAATTGTCAGATAGCGAGAACGAGATAGATTGGGGAGAAATTGTATGCTGGGTAAAGCTAAGTGAGGTATGAACTTTATGATTGTGGGCGTAAATATCTGAATAACGAGTGTCAGGATGTTCTGCAGGCGGAATATCACTGGCGTGGATATTTCGTAGCGGCTGGGCCTTCCCATCTTGGACATGATTCCCACTTGCAGATTCTTTCCCCTGAGGGTCAGGTGCCCCGGTCAAAGATTTCCAGACAGCATCCACCTCCCTGGCCACCGTCCAGTTTTCTTGGGAGGGACTCCTCTCTTGGGAGCGGCTACTTTCTTGGGAGCGGCTACGGTTTTCGCTCTCACTCTGGCTACATCCCGTTATAGCTATCACTAAACTGATGGCCATCAACAGTAGGGTGGTTGCTGTACCCCGCTGTTGATCCGGCATCCGATGTTCAGACTGGTGTATCCGTTCCATTCTTTATTTGCTACTCCCACTTGATTAGATGCGTCATCCCAGTAGTTGCGACCTATATTCTTGCGACCTATATTCTTGCGACCTATATTTTAAGGTGATGTTGAGATCATTGGTGCCCCACGCCCCTTAAATCCTAGGCCATCTTTTCCGTATCTTCGCTAAGGTAAAGTATTACCATTGATATTGTATTGACAACACCTCCAAATTCCTCATGGCGCAATTACAACAAACTTGGGATAACAGTCAGTTTTTCAGCGGCAGTGATGATCCACGCATTGCCACGGTAGTAGACCAACTAAAGCAGGATATTCGAGCATTGGGCGATCGCTGCGCCCCCTTTGTAGGTTACATCGACCAGGCCGATCGATTTGTTCCAGGGAAACACCCAGACGTAGAAGCAGTGATGGAGGCGATCGCCACTGTCCATCGCCAACGCATTGCCGTGATCGAACAGCAGCGCAACTTAGGGGTCTTCATTTCCTCGATCCTGAGTGTGGATACCCAGGACAAAAATGCGGCGGCTTGGTTGCCCACGTTGCAACAACTGGGAGCGGAGCGTACCCAAGCCCTCCAACCCCTCAATCTGTTTCTGATGCGGGTGCCCGATGAGTTTATCACCCCATTATTGGCTCAGCCAGACACTGCAGATTTAGCCTTCTACGTCAACCATCAGCGCCAGCGCCGGGATTTCTTACTATCCGTGGCTGAGGAAAAAATGATTACGGGGTTAGCAGTCAACGGGTTGCACAGTTGGGGCAATCTTTACGACGATTTGGCCGGAGATCTCAAGTGTGAGGTGGAAGGGGAAACCATCGGGTTAGCTAAGGCGGCAAACCTGCTGAGCCATCCCCAGCGATCGACACGGGAGGCCGCATGGCAGGGGGTTCGTTCCGCTTGGACGAGTCGGGAAAAAACGGCGGCGACGCTGCTCAATTCCATTAACGGCTGGCGATTGGAGGAAGCCAAGTACCGCTCTCACACCAGGGAAATGCACTATCTAGATAAGAGTTGTCATGAAAGCTGCATTGATCGCCAAACTCTGGACACTCTGATGCAAACGACCTATGAGCAGCGATCCATCGGACAACGGGCGCTAAAGGCAATGGCTCAAGTGTTGGAGATTGACATGATGGCTCCGTGGGATACGATGGCTCCCCCACCAGCAGTAGCGGAAACTGAGAGTGAGATTCCTTTTGAAGAAGCGATCGCCCTTATTTCCGATGCCTTTTCCCGCTTGTCGCCTGAAATGGGCAAGTTTGCCGTGATGATGGCGGAAAACGGTTGGATTGATGCCAAACCCACCCCCAACCGCACCACGGGAGCTTACTGCACTGGATTTAGCGCCCCCCGCGAACCCCGCATTTTCATCACTTACGAAGGCACCATGAATAATGTGATGACTCTGGCCCATGAGTTGGGTCATGCATGGCATAACTGGGTGATGCGGGACTTATCGATGATGCAATCTTCCTATCCCATGACTTTGGCGGAAACGGCGAGTATTTTTGCCGAAACATTGGTGCGGGATGCCCTGTTAGCAAAAGCAAATACGCCTGCCGAAAAGCTAGCAATTACCTGGCAAAATGCCCAAAGTGCGGCTGCTTTGCTGGTGAATATTCCTGCTCGATTTGAGTTTGAAAAGCGCTTGGTAGAAGCCAGGAAAACAGGCTTTGTGGTGGCTGATTCCCTCAAGCAAATGATGGCTGATAGTTGGCAGGTCTGGTATGAAGAGAGTTTGTCGAGCTATGACGACATGTTTTGGGCCAGCAAGCTTCACTTTTCCATCTCCCAAATTGGCTTTTATAACTATCCCTATCTATTTGGCTATCTGTTTAGTTTGGGACTCTATGCCCAGCAGGAAACCTATGGCGATCGCTTCAATCAACTTTATATCAATCTGCTGCGGGACACCGGCAGTATGACAGCAGAAGCCGTGGTCCAAAAACATCTCCAGCAAGACATTTGTCAACCTGAATTCTGGCAAGCCAGCTTGGCTATTGTGGATGGATTAGTGCGCCAGTTTGAGCAATTGGCCAATGAGATGTCTAGTTAAGACTAAGGGGGCGATCGCCTAATTCGTTTCCCGATTTGATGGCCCTGACTTAGTGCCAACTGAAGCTCCCCGATTTCTCTAAGAAACCGAGGAGCTATCCCATTATCCGCTCGGCTACTATTCTGCTAAATGCTTATTATGTTAGACACTAAGGAACCCGGCACCATCAATAAACTATCAGACGGAACATCGCGATCCATTCGATCTAGTGTTGCCCGAATCTTGGATGATGTCACCATTCCAGCAGGGCAATTTGTCAATGTGGCGATCGCCCTACTAACAGCATTTTCAGCCGTTATTTTTATCGCTGAGACCTATCCGATTCCTGACCTCATTTGTCAGCATCTCACCCTCGTCAACAACGTTATTTTATGCTTCTTTGCGATTGAATATGGCTTACGTCTGTGGTGTGCAGAAGACAAGTGGCACTACAGTACGAGCTTTTATGCAGTGATTGATTTAGCTACAATTCTGCCATCATTTCTGGGGCTATTTAACTTAAGCTATCTGCTAATTTTACGCTGGTTCCGAATTCTTAAGCTGATTCGATTTATTAGTAATGAAGCCGCATCGGGTTATGTCAGTAGTGAAGACACCGTCATTCTGACTCGGATTATTTTTACCCTATTTGCTATTGTGTTTATCTATTCCGGCATGATTTATCAGGCTGAGCATGTGGTGAACCCCAATCTTCAGACCTTTTTGGATGCTTCATATTTTGCGATCGCCACCATGACCACCGTTGGATTTGGGGACATTACTCCCGTGTCTGAAGGGGGACGATTACTCACGATTTTGATGATTTGGAGTGGAATTGCCCTGGTTCCTTGGCAGATCGGTGACTTAGTCAAACGCCTCGTAAAATCGGCCACCAAGGTGGAAACATTGTGTCAGCAGTGTGGCACAAGTTTTCACGATGAAGATGCTCAGTTTTGCCGGGTTTGCGGAACAAAGTTAGCGGATAAAAGTTAGCCAGTAGGGTGCGTTGTCACGCACCCTACATCTGCTGGATACTATATGCAGTCTTAGGTTGGGAAGGGAGTAAATCATCGTTTACTGTCCCCCTCAGAGACTTGACCTTACAGTTTAAAGTTGCTTTTACCTAGGTCATGAATATCAATATCGTCTAGTTTAGCAACTGTTTTGAAGGTGTTGCCTACTCTGGCTTGGATTAGGGCTACATCCCCCTTCTGGATAAAGTTTAAATCATCCATTGTGCTAATCCCTTTAATTCGTCTCAGGTCAAACTTATCCATGATGATTTCAAAGTCGATAATGCGATCGCCAAAGTCTTTCACAGTGTTGTAGCAGAAGATATCCCGACCTTCACCCCCGGTGAGAACATCTTTTCCCAACCCTCCGGTGATTTTGTCATTGCCATCGCCACCTATAATGATATCCCTCTTTTGCTGACCCCAAAGCTTGTCATTATCATCACCGCCGTTCAGGGTATCGCGGCCTTTCCCGCCTTTCATATGATCATTCCCCCGCCCCCCATTCAGCAAGTCATTTCCCGTGTGGCCAAACATGTGGTCATTGCCGCTGCCCCCATTCAGCAGGTCATCACCATCATTCCCTCTCATGCGGTCATCGTTGGTCCCACCATTGAGAATGTCATCCCCCAGACCACCAATCAAGTTGTCCTTTTGGCTCCCCCCATTGATGATATCGTTCCCGCCACCGCCATCTAAAACGTCTAAATCGCTAAAGCCGTTGAGAATATCGCCATCGTCAGTTCCCTGGAGATTATCTGGCCCACCTGATCCACCTTGGAAGTTAAAGGTGCGATCGCCACTCGTCACTGCGATAGTAATGGTTGCAGGATTGGATGTTATCCCATCATTATCTGCAACCGTATAGCGGATGGCAGTTGCATCACCTGTAAAGTCCAGTTCTGGAGTAAAGGTGACAGTTCCTTTATCATCAACTGTGTAACTTCCTTCTCCTGGGACCGTAAACGTCATTTGGCGACCAGGAGTTGAGGGATCAAGGTCCACGGTGGTCAAATCCAGGGTGCCATCGCGATCGCTGTCATTGTTGGTGATGGAGAAGGTAACGGAATTACCCTGTGAAGTTGTGGCCATGTCATTGGTAGTGCTGGGTGGGGTACTTTCACTAGTGTTATTGCTTGGGTCGGGTGGAAGACTTTCACTCGTGCTATTGGTATCGTTGGGTGGGGTATTTTCACTCGTGCTATTGGTATCGTTGGGTGGGATATTTTCACTCGTGCTATTGGTATCGCTGGGTGGGGGACTTTCACTCTCGTCCGTCACGGTAACGGTGATCGTTGCGGCATTGGAACTCGTCCCATCGTTATCGTTCACAGTGTAAGAAATAGGGGTAGCAATACCTGTGAACCCAAAGTCCGGTGTAAAGGTGAGATTTCCTTGATTATCGATCGTGTAAGTCCCCTCACCTGGCACCGTAAACGTGGTCTGCCGACCGGGGGTATTGGGGTCGAGATCCACAGTGCTCAGGTCGAGAGTCCCATCGCTATCGTTGTCATTGCCTGTGATGGAGAAGGTAACGGGATTATCTTTCGAGATGGTGGCAGTATCATGAGTGGCGATCGGTGGATCGTTTGGTGGAACGTTGACCGTGACCGCGATCGCGCCTGCTTCAGAGACCAAGCCATCATTATCGTTGACAGTGTAATTGATCGGGGTGGCAATTCCGGTGAACCCGTTCTCAGGGGTGAAAGTGACATTCCCGGCATCATCGACCGTGTACGTCCCTTGTCCTGGGGTTGTGAATGTGGTTTGCCGACCGGGAGTGGTGGGGTCCAGATCTACAGTGGTCAGGTCAAGAGTCCCATCACTATCGTTGTCATTGTCAGTAATGGAGAAGGTCGTGGGGGTATCTTTCGGGGTGGTGGCAGTATCATTGGTGGCGATCGGTGGCTCGTTTGGCAGATCGTTGACGGTGACTGTGATGGTGGCCTCGTTGGAAACTAAGCCCTCGTCATCTGCAACCGTGTACTTGATGGGGGTGGCAATTCCAGTAAAGTCAGAGTCGGGGGTGAAGGTGACATTCCCATTATTATCAATCTCATAGGTGCCTTCACCCGTGATGGGAAGGGTGGTCTGCCGACCGGGAGTGGTGGGGTCTAGGTCTACGGTAGTTAGGTCGAGATCCCCATCACTATCGTTGTCATTGCCAGTGATCGAAAAGGTCGTAGGCGTATCTTTTGGGGTGGTGTCGGTGTCGTTGGTGGCGATCGGTGGATCGTTGACCGTGACTGTGATCGTCGCTGGATCAGAGACTAAGCCCTCGTTATCGTTGACGGTGTAGTTGATCGGAGTGGCGATTCCGGTGAATCCGTTCTCAGGGGTGAAGGTGACGTTCCCCTCATCATCAACCGTGTATGTCCCTTGGCCTGGGGTTGTGAATGTGGTCTGCCGACCGGGGATGGACGGGTCAAGGTCTACGGTCGTCAGGTCAAGCGTCCCATCACTATCGTTGTCATTGCCAGTGATCGAAAAGGTCGTGGGGGTATCTTTCGGGGTGGTGTCGGTGTCGTTGGTGGCAGTTGGTGGATCGTTGACGGTGACTGTGATGGTAGCCTCGTTAGAGACCAATCCATCATCATCGTTGACGGTGTAATTGATCGGGGTGGCGATTCCGGTGAATCCATTCTCAGGGGTGAAGGTGACGTTCCCCTCATCATCGATTGTGTACGTCCCTTGGCCTGGGGTTGTAAATGTGGTCTGCCGACCAGGGGTGGTGGGGTCAAGGTCCACCGTGGTTAGGTCGAGATCCCCATCACTATCATTGTCATTGCCAGTGATGGAAAAGGTCGTAGGCGTATCTTTTGGGGTGGTGTCGGTGTCGTTGGTGGCAGTTGGCGGATCATTAACCGTGACCGTGATGGTGGCCTCGTTGGAGACTAAGCCCTCGTTATCGTTGACGGTGTAATTGATCGGGGTGGCGATTCCGGTGAACCCATTCTCAGGGGTGAAGGTGACGTTCCCCTCATCATCAACCGTGTACGTCCCTTGGCCTGGGGTTGTGAATGTGGTCTGCCGACCGGGGGTGGACGGATCAAGGTCTACGGTCGTCAGGTCGAGCGTCCCATCGCTGTCATTGTCATTGCCAGTGATGGAGAAAGTCGTGGATGTGTCTTTCGGGGTGGCTGCAGTGTCATTAACAGCGATCGGTGGATCATTGACAGTGACCGTAATCGTCGCTGGATCAGAGACCAATCCATCGTCATCGTTGACGGTGTAATTGATTGGGGTGGCGATTCCGGTAAATCCGTTCTCAGGGGTGAAGGTGACGTTCCCCTCATCATCGATTGTGTACGTCCCTTGTCCTAGGGTTGTAAATGTGGTCTGCCGACCAGGGGTGGTGGGGTCAAGGTCCACCGTGGTTAGGTCGAGATCCCCATCACTATCGTTGTCATTGCCAGTGATGGAAAAGGTCGTAGGCGTATCTTTTGGGGTGGTGTCGGTGTCGTTGGTGGCGATCGGTGGACTCCCCGGAGCATTCACCGTAACCGTAATGGTGGCAGGGTCGGACTGCAAACCAGTGTCATCCTTGAGGGTGTAGTTGATAGGGGTGGTCGTTCCCGTGAAGGTTGGCTCTGGAGTAAAGGTGACATTACCGTCATCATCCACTTCGTAGGTGCCTTCCCCCGTAACTGTAAATGTGGTCTGACGACCGGGGGTATCGGGGTCGAGATCCACGGTCGTCAGGTCAAGATTTCCATCACTGTCGTCATCATTCTCTGTAATGGGGAATGTAATAGCTTGGCCCTTGGGAGTTTCAGCCATGTCATTGTTGGCAGTTGGTGGGATCAAGCTAATATTCTCACGGGAGAACAACCCCCCTCCTGCAACTAGGTCTACCCCCCCTTTACCTGTGTCCCCGGAAGTACCTCCTTTGGCATCAGTAAGCCCTACTAAGTCTGTTTGCAGATCCCCAGGGAAGATAGAGTATCCAAAGAATTCAGTTCCATCAGTGATGCCAAGATCTTGATAGCTGACAAACATACCTCCTATTTCTTGAGACGGAACGAGGCTAGAAAGACCTAGCTCATTGCCTGTTCCCTGGTCATTGAGGACTGCAGTTGTGAAATCAAGGGTGGAATCGCCCCAATCATTTTTTCCAATGGTTACAATATCGCCGTATGCAGTCGGATTTCCATCGTTGTCAATGGCTGTGATGGCGGCGATGTCCAGTGGGTCGTTCCCCCCTCGTTCTAGGAAAAGAAACCCAATATCTGCTAGGTTGGCGGATGGCGCGGAAAGGCCATTAGTAACAAGGTAGTCTACCCGCTCAATGTTGTTGATGTTAGGATTATTCTTATTGGCAAACAGGTTATCGGCTCCCCGATTGATAGTAGTGCTGAGGAGAGCTTCCTCCATTGAGCTAACCTGAGTTGGCTTGAGGTTGAGAATATTGCTTGCTGCGTCAATACTCTCTTGCTCATACCAAATCACCTCGATATTGTCCGAAACCTTGTTATTATCAATTCTTTTTAAGACGACTTTATCGACAAGCTGGATGAAGTTAAATTTGTCAGTGCCTCCGTCACCATCGGCATCTGCGGAAAAGCTGGAAATGACGCGACTGTTGTTTGCTCCTGTCTGAAAGTTATGGATATAGGCGGCATCTTCCTGACCGTCTTGATCCCCAGTATCGTCGGCATTACCATTATTGACTTCAGTCGTTGTGTAGGTGGTGATACCAGAACTAGTTTGATAGTTAGCTGTGATGCCATTGATGGCAAGGGGCAAAATGCCCTGATACATATGGGTTACTGATACCTCAAAGGGCAGTTGGGCTGGAGCTCTGGCTGTTGTGGTATTTAGGTACCAGGAACCGCCGCGATCGCCATTTCCAACAGGATGGGTCGATGCTGCAATTTGGGCACCAGTGAGGTGATAGAGTTTGGTGATGAATTCGGCTCCAGCATCCCCAGCCGCGACGTTACAAGCATAGAGATTGAGTTGGGGAGTAGAAGAGTTAGGGAGTTGGAGAGTTGGGGCAAACCAGGACTTTAGATCTTGGGCATAGCGATCGAGCGTGTTAAGGCTCAGTTCATTGTTGCCAAGATGGAGGGTACCGGGAGAACCGTGGGCAACGATGTGAACTTGGAAGGTGGTAGGTAAAGAAGCCGTCGTTTGGAGAATTTGAGTAATTTGTTCAACTCCATCATGATCGGAGTTGAGGAGATGAACTTGGATACCAGGTTTAACGTTGCTTGTAAGAGTTGAAATGTCTTGAACAGCCGCATCAATAAACAGAATAGAGCAGGTAGAAGATGTAGGCATTTTAGGTTGATATACGGTAAATGACGATTGGTTCGAAGAACTAAAAATAGTAGACGCGAGCAATAGTCGCAAGTACAGATTAGGCAGATAGCAATGGATACACCCTGCCTACCGAAAACACCCTGATTCATGTACAGTGGCCCCATTCAATCCATTGAATGAGTCTAAAAACATTGTTTTGAGTGATGGCACCATAGGATTTAGTTTTCCCTATAAAACTGAAAAAATTTCATTTTTATTTACATTGTTTGGGTTAAGTATTTCGCCTGATATAAATTTGAATAAAATAGACAGAAATACGTAGAAATACCGACTTTATTTTTTGGGATTTACGGGTTTATTCTGATGTGCGATCGCCTCTCATCAGGACAATCATCCCTGGCTTCCTAAAAGACAGATTGATCAAGATATTTTTAATGTGGCCTAATCGTTTCTAGGATTTCATCTAAACGAGTATGTTTTTGGACCGCCAGATGCGCTATAGTAACGAACTGATAGTAAGTTTCTAGTAAATTTCAGTGACAGGCTAAGTGGCAGCTATGGAAATTCGTCGTCGTCGTCCCAGCCCTCCCGTGAATGTGGATACGCTGGAATTTAAGGTCCAGATGGCGGAGGCAGAACCGCGTAATATTCTGGAAAAAATCGTCTGGCACAAGGAAGCTGAGATCGATCGTCGTCGGGAAAAGCTACCGCTCCAGCAACTCAAGCCTCAGATACAAACGGCTCCTCCAGTGCGAGACTTTTGGGCGACCCTGGCCAATGGCAACACCCAGCCTGCGCTGATTGCGGAGGTGAAGAAAGCCTCTCCCAGCAAGGGCGTGATTCGGGAAGAGTTTGATCCGGTGGCGATCGCCAAGACCTATGCCACAGCGGGAGCCTCCTGCATTTCCGTCCTCACCGATAGCGAATTTTTCCAGGGTAGTTTTGATTATCTCAAGCAAATTCGGGCAGCGGTAGATGTGCCCCTGTTGTGCAAGGAATTTATTATTTATCCCTACCAAATTTTTCTAGCTCGAACCTACGGAGCCGATGCGGTGCTGCTAATTGCAGCGATTCTCTCCGACCAAGATTTGCAGTATTTTGTCAAAATTACTAAGTCCCTTGGTATGACCCCGTTAGTGGAAGTTCACACGGAAGCGGAGCTCCAGCGGGTGTTGACGGTGGATGGCGTAACTCTGATTGGCATTAACAATCGCAATCTGGAAGACTTTTCGGTAAGCTTAGCCACGACCCAATCGTTGCTCACCACCTATGGCGACACGTTCCAAGAACGCAATATTTTGGTGGTGAGTGAGTCCGGCATCCATACCGCTACAGATGTGCAAACGGTGGCGACGGCGGGAGCCAAGGCGATCCTAGTGGGGGAATCAATTGTGAAGCAGCCTGATCCGGGGGAGGCGATCGCTCGGCTTTTTAGTTAGGACGTTGGAGGGTTGAGGAGTTGAGGAAATGGCGATCGCGCAATTGCGTACCGAGAACGCGATGAGAAAGACAAGCTGATTGGCGCGGGGAGCACCGATTGGCCAACCCAACGAGAATCCCATCGTCATCGTGGGGAGGTTGAACAACGCTGAGAACGTTGCTACTCAGTCTTAAGGTAATTTCTGAGAAAGAACATACCACCGTAGGGTGCTGTTAGCGTCAGCGTAACGCACCGCAAATTGGTAATTTCATTGCAAAAAATCGCCTAAGAAAGACCTTGAAAGGGCTGGAGTAAGAATGAATAAAATCTAGTTTTTTTGTGGGGACACGGTGGGATTGTGCCCCCTGCGAACAGCCTTTACACTAGCGGTGGGGTACGAGGACTGCCAAAAACTGCTCGATGTTATCCAAGCTGCCAACAATGCGCTTGCTGGGAGGAGGCCATACTTTCAGCAAAGTAGGTGTGGCAGTAATTTGATTTAGCTCTGCTTGATCTGGGTTGCGGTAAACGTCTATGACTCTGAGGGTGTAGGGTTCCTGTAAGTTCGTTTCTAGAATCTGATGCAGCTTTTGCAGGATGATTTCCGTGGCTGCACCATAGCCTGATACAAAGA
>JBFRWC010000303.1:0-15599 GCA_051439365.1 Leptolyngbyaceae cyanobacterium | reverse complement strand
CAGCCAGCCACTAGGGGTGAGTCGTCGGGCCAACCACCGCTGTAGCCTGTAACCGATGAGAAATAAACGATACCGTAACCGATCCATAGGTGCGATTCTGTAGAGGGTGTCCCCACGTTTGCGGGGGTTATGGCCACTATCTTATCGCAGAGAATAGGGGGCGATCGCTACATCCAAATGCGTTTCAATGAAAGCGTCAATCCAGGCAAAACCGTTTCGCCGGATAACGTACTTGGGTGATTCAAGATCTCAATATCCTGACCCGACCGATAAATTTCTACCCGTTTATTTTGGGGATCAATCAGCCAACCTAGCTGCGTGCCATTATCCATATACTCCTGCATCTTCTCGCGTAAGGACTTAAGGCTATCCGTTGGCGAGCGCAACTCCACCACAAAATCCGGGCAAAGCGGCACAAATCCTTCCTGCTCTTCTGGGGTTAAGGCTTGCCAGCGATCTCGTTTAACCCAAGACGCATCGGGCGATCGGGTTGCCCCATTCGGCAGCTTAAAGCCCGTTGAGGAGTCAAAATATTCTCCAAGTTGCTCGTTGGCCTCACCCCAAATGCCCAGTTGGGTTATGATGTTTGCATTTCGCTTGCCCGATCCTCCCCCAGTCGGTGGGTTCACAACTAACTCTCCTGTTGCAGTCCGTTCAAATCTAAGGTCACGATTCGCAGCCGCTAGAACAGTAAACTGCTTGTCGGTTACGGTCAGAGCAATTTCACTAGGAATCTGGAGTAAGAGGGATTGAGATTGAGTCGGAGCTTGTCCCATCAGAGTTCACCTCCTCGGCTGAATCACATTTCTATTCTAAAGCCAAACCCTGAGGGATCTGCATCCAACATTTGAGGGGGAGGAGAAGGGGCGATCGCTTTTATGTGAGGTAGAGGGCGATCGCCCTCTATCATACTTCCGATCGAAAGTGGGGCGATCGCTGATCCAGTAATGAGAGCAATAGCAATGTGGCAAAGGCGAGGAACAGACCTTGACTTAGACTTGTCCAGTAGCAAAACGCTATAATCGATTGGCACACGGAAGTTAGACCTTCTGCAAGAAGCTATAACCGGGATAATCATGGTTGAAACCCTCTACAAACCATCTTCACTGATTCACGAGATCCAGCTTGAAAGCACTGGGAACTGGACCTTATTCAAATTTAGTGAATCCCTCCAACTCCGCATGGAAAGCCTGCTGGAGAAAAAGAAAGCAGACCAACTGACACCCGATGAGATGGCTGAACTGGATGCTATCGACGAACTAGACCGCCTCTTTACCCACATGAATGCAATGTTAGCCGCTCAAAATGTCCATTAGTGAAGAGATTAAGCAACTTGTTCGCGAAAGGGCCAACTATTTGTGTGAATACTGCCATTCCCCTGAACGGCTCAGTGCTAGTCGGTTTACCGTCGATCATCTCATGCCAAAATCTTTAGGGGGTTCGGATGAACTTGAGAACCTCGCACTCGCCTGCCGCCGTTGTAATGAGAGGCGATATAACTTTGTAGCGGGTGTTGATCCAGAGACCCAGGCGGTTGTCCCTCTTTTTAATCCTCGTCAACAGCAATGGAATGAGCATTTCGCCTGGGGTGATCAAGGCGTTGTTATCAAAGGAACAACATCAATGGGTCGCGCAACGTGTAACCGTCTGGATTTAAACGATGAACGATATCCAGAAAACGACTCTATTCGAGCGACCAGACGATTTTGGACTAGCACTGGTTTGCACCCGCCATCCGATGATCTCTGTAATCCATAAAGTCGTTGCTTTAATGAGCAGTGAACACCATGTTGGTAAAGATGGAATGGGGGCAACGCATGGTTCTGTGGGTTTTTTGGAGGGCGATCGCATCTGCACAAGATTGAGATAGGAAAGGAAGAGGGCGATCGCTTTTTATGTGAAGGTGAAGGCGATCGCCATTGCACAAGATTGAAGTAGACCTCCTCAAAAGTAAGCTCCATGAGGGATAATAGCCTCAGTCTAATTCAAGGAACTAGTAAACCGCTTCTTCTACTTCTTCTACATCCTCTTGGACTGGACGAGCAGCAGAACTCGATTTCAACTGAATCACCGCATACTCTTCGCTCAGTCCCCGATACAAGCTATAGCACATCACCAACAACACGATCGCGAACGGCAGTCCGGTGGTAATGGATGCCGTCTGGAGGGCAGTCAGTCCCCCCCCTAACAACAATGCAGCCGCCACAACCCCTTCCATAATTGCCCAAAAAACGCGCTGGGGCACTGGGGAATCCAGCTTGCCGCCTGATGTCAGGTTATCCACCACCAGGGAACCAGAGTCCGATGAGGTGACAAAGAACACAATCACCAACACAATCCCGACAAAGGAGGTAATCCCAGTCAAGGGCAACTGTTGCAACATGACAAACAGGGCCGTTGACACATCAGCACTAACGGCATCGGCAATGACACCCGTGCGATCGCCCAATTCCAGGCTGAGAGCCGTCCCACCAAAGGTAGACATCCACAGAAACGTTAGGAGAGATGGCAGCAGTAAGACCCCCATGATAAATTCCCGCACCGTGCGCCCTTTGGAAATTCGAGCAATAAAGATGCCCACAAAGGGAGACCAAGAAATCCACCAACCCCAGTAAAAGACGGTCCAGCTACTTTGCCAGTTGGTGGAATGAAAGGTTTCCGTCCAAAAACTGAGGGTTGGCAATGAGGCGAGATAAAACCCAGTGGTTTGCACAAAGGTGCCCAATAAAAAGATGGTTGGCCCCACTAGCAGGACAAAGACCATCAAAATCCCGGCCAGAATCATGTTTAATTCGCTCAGCCGTCGCACTCCCGCATCCAAGCCGGAGACCACTGAGGCGGTGGCAAATCCGGTGATGATGGCGATCAACCCAACTTGGACAGGAGTATTCACAGGCAGATCGAACAGAAAATTCAATCCAGAGTTCACCTGCTGCACCCCAAAGCCCAGGGAGGTGGCTAAGCCAAAGAGGGTAGCGGAAACCGCCAACACATCAATCACGTTGCCCATCCAACCGTAGATGCGATCGCCCAGTAGCGGATAAAACACCGACCGAATCGTCAAGGGTAGGCCGCGATTGTAGGTAAAAAAGGCAAGGGCCAGCCCTACCAAAGCATAAATTCCCCAAGCATGAAGCCCCCAATGAAAAAAAGTAACATTGAGCGCCTGTTGAGCCGCATCATTGGTGCCCGGGTCAATCGACCCCAAAATACTGGGGGGAGACTGAAAATGATAAATCGGTTCAGCCACACTCCAAAACATCAAACCAATGCCCATCCCCGCCGATATCAACATGGCCATCCAGGCAAAGGTGGGAAACTCCGGACGCGCATCCTGGCCACCAATGCGGACTGACCCAAAGCGGCTTAGGGCCAAAAGAATGGCGATCGTGAGATAAATACTAACGGCGAGAATCATAAACCAGCCCATGCCTTCAGCAATAAAGGATTGAATCTGGCCAAAGGCTGTTTCTGCCGGTTCGCGAAAAATAATCGTGAATACAACGAAGAGCAGGATTAAGGTCCCAGAGGCGATAAAGACTGCGGGGTGAAAGTCAAACCCTGGGAACCGAGTAACATTGCGATCTCCTGGCGTTCGCCGACTCTTCGGGGACTGGGGTTGTCCGTTTGTCGGTCCATTCGTGGACATTCAAGCATCCTCCTTCAATCAACACATGGTCTAAATCCCACTGATCACATCCTACGTGTTCGCTGGGTTGTGGCTGTTCTGGAAGGGGACTGTCGAGGTTAATCGTCAGTGCGAACCGTGAGCACCAACCCTCAGGCGTAATCAACAGGATTTCTCTCAGCATAAAAGCACAAAAATGACGAGAGCGATACTATATCGTGTCAGCAATTCCAAATAAGAGATATGGTCAGCAATACAGAAATCAGGATCAAAACTTAAATAAAATCTAAGTTTTTTGTGGGAGGCGATCGCCCGCTCCCCACAAATCAGGAACCAAGAGGTGGTGCAGCCGAATGCTACGCTATGTAATATTCGGAGGCGTGCCTTGCCCGTAGCACGGTAAAACTGAGTAAGCAGGTATACTCATCTGCGATTCACCCGACTCCGCCCTATGCAAGGATATGGTAGACTCCATCAACACAATAGGTCGCCCCAGGCAGATCTGTAGGACTGCCATCATGCAAGACCCCATCGTCGTCTCGCCTCACATTACGGTCAGGGAAGCTACTGTCCTGATGCATGACGCACAATCAGGATCACCCCAGCAACACAGTGAGACGTGTGGCAGCAGCGTGGTGGTGGTGGAATCTGGCAACGTGGTTGGGATGCTGACAGAACAGGATGTTGTCAGGTTATGTGCCCAACACTCTCCTCTGGATGAAACTTTGGTGGGCCAGGTGATGACCACAGACGTACCTACTTTACCTGCGTCTGCCCTGAGCGACCCCGCCTCGGTCTTGCATGACTTACAACAAACCCACATCCGGCATTTACCCGTTGTGGATGATCAGAATCACCTGATCGGGCTAGTGACCCAGGAGTCCTTATGTTGGTCTCTCAATCAAATTGAAACCCAGGAACTCCAGCAGCGAGAAGCCTGGTACCGGGGGATGATGGAAGGGGCTGCTGATGGAATTCTGATTGCCGATCGGCAAGGGAAGATCCTGGCCGCCAATCAAAAGGCGGAAACCCTGTTGGGCTATTCTCTGGCGGAATTGACGACCCTACATTTCACCCAACTCTATCTGGCAGCAGAAGTGACCGAAATTGCGGCGGCTTTTACGGAAATGACCCAAACTCAGCACTCCCGCTTAAGTCCTGATGTCATGACATTTCAACGGCGTGATGGGGTTGAAGTTCCTGTGGAAGTGACCACATCTGTGATTGAGGTAAATGGCGACATCTTTGTGCAGGGGCTTTTTCGTGATATTTCTGAACGGCGATCGACGGAGCAAGAGTGTCAACGGCTACTCCAGGAATTGACGGGGTTTAAGCTGGGCCTGAACCAGGCAGCAATCGTGACGATCACCAATGCGCGTGGCGTGATTACCTATGCCAACCAAAAGTTTGAGGACATTTCTGGCTACAGCGAGGTGGAACTCATTGGCCAAACCCATCGTTTGGTGAACTCGGATACCCATCCCCACAGCTTTTTCCAAGAGTTATGGCACACTATCCAGCGCGGCGAGGTTTGGCGGGGCGAGATCTGTAACCGGGCCAAAGATGGTCATCTTTATTGGGTAGACAGTACTATCGTGCCGTTTCTCAACGCTGAAGGAGTGCCAGAACGGTACTTGGCCATCCGGCTGGAAATCACCACCCAAAAACAGGCCCGTTTGGCCCTGCAAGAATCCCAACGGTTCTTAAAAACCATCCTCGATACGGTGCCCTTGCGGGTGTTTTGGAAAAATCGAGAGTTGCGCTATCTGGGTGCAAATGCCCAGTTTCTCAAAGATGCGGCCCTCAGTTCCCTCTCGGAGCTAATAGGTAAAAAGGATTTTGATCTCCCTTGGGCCGATACTGAAGCGGCAGATTATCGCGCCGATGATCGCCGTGTCATGGAGAGTGGTCATGCCAAGCTTGGCATTCTTGAAACCCTCCATCGGCAAGATGGAACGACGATTTGGGTCGAGACCAATAAGCTGCCGCTACGTAATCTGGCTGGGGAAGTCATCGGGGTGTTGGGGACTTACCAGGATATTACCAAGCGCCGTCATGCCGAAATCGTCCTGCGCCGCCAGTTAGCCGCCATTGAGGCGGCTATCGATGGCATTGCTATTCTTCAAGGTGGACGGTTTGTTTATCTCAATTCCTCCCATGTAGAACTGTTTGGCTATAAAAGTACTCAGGATTTAATCGGACAACCTTGGCAAATCCTTTACTCTCCTGATGAACTCCAGCGGTTTGAGCAGGAAATTTGGCCAGTATTGAGTGAACGAATGTTTTGGCAGGGGGAAGTGCTGGCAACCCGTCAAGATGGCACCACTTTCCCAGAACAGTTATCTCTGACGGTCTCTGCTGATAACCTGCTGATTTGTGTGTGTCAGGATATTAGCGATCGCAAAGCTGCCGAGGCTGAACTCCTCCGAACCAATGCCGAACTCGCACGGGCCACCCGGCTCAAAGACGAATTTCTGGCCAACATGAGCCATGAACTCCGCACTCCCCTCAATGCCATTTTGGGGATGACTGAAAGCCTACAAGAAGAAGCCTATGGCATTGTTAATGATAAACAACTGGATGCCCTCCAAACGGTAGAAAGCAGCGCCAATCACTTGTTATCGCTGATTAATGACATCTTGGATGTCGCTAAAATTGAATCGGGGCAAGTTGAGCTAGAGTACAGCTATGTGGCTGTAGAGCAACTGTGTGCCTCTGCCCTCACCTTTGTGAAGCAGCAAGCCTTGAAGAAACGCATCCAGTTGCAAACTCAAATTCCGTGCCATCTGCCCGATTTGTTTGTGGATGAGATTCGCACCCGGCAAGTGTTGCTCAATTTACTCACCAATGCGGTTAAGTTCACGCCCACAGGCGGTATGGTCACCCTGGCGGTGTCCCTTGTCACCTCTGAACCGGAGAGTGCCGATCCGCCCTCTCTGCGCCTAGCGGTCACGGACACGGGGATTGGCATTGCTCCAGACAATATCTCCCGGCTATTTCAGCCCTTTGTGCAGATTGACGGTGCCCTCAACCGTCAACATACTGGGACCGGGTTGGGGCTGGCCTTGGTCAAACAGATTGTGGAACTGCATGGGGGGCAAGTAGGTCTCACGAGTGAGCTAGGGGAGGGGAGTTGTTTCACGATTGACCTGCCTTATCAAACCCACGTTGCGGCCCAGGTTGATGGTGAGCGAGGAGCGATCGCCCACGCAACAGATGACACTCCGGTCATCGCCATTGGTCCGGCCCTCGTCCCCGTGCCGTTAATTTTGCTGGCAGAAGACAATCCCGCCAACATTGCCACCATTTCTGGTTACTTAAAAGTGAAAGGCTATCAGATTATTTGTGCTCAAGATGGCCAAGAAGCTATTGATCTAGCCTGCGCTCACCAACCGGATGTTATCTTAATGGATGTACAAATGCCGGGGATGGATGGGCTAGAGGCGATCCAGCAGATCCGGCAACAGGAATCCCTCCAGCACACCCCCATTATTGCCGTGACCGCATTGGCAATGAAAGGCGATCGGGAACGCTGCTTGGCGGCGGGGGCAGATTTATACCTCAGCAAGCCCGTTCGGCTTAGACACTTAGACAGCAGCATTAAAGAGCTACTAGGCAGTTAGATTAGTCTCGCTGAATATTGGGACAGATGGTTTTCTGAATCCGTTCGGGGGAGGGCTTATCCTTCCAGGCTGACAGGACACCGAGTAGCTCATCCCGCAGCATTTGCAGGGCGGTAATTTGGTCGTTGATCTCCTTTACTTTAGCTTCGAGGCGCGATCGCACGACCCCGCAGGGTAACTGACCATCATCATGGACGACTAAAATATCGCTAATCTCGTTGAGACTCAGGCCCAAGGATTGTGCCCGTTTAATGAAGGCTAGCCGATTGAAGACCCCTGTGCCAAACAGGCGGTATCCTGTCTCAGACCGTTCCACATTAGGCGCAAGTAGGCCAATCTCCTCATAGTAGCGAATGGTTTTGACTGGGAGACCACTTTGTTCCGCAACCTGACCAATTTTGAGTCGAGCGTCTGAAACCGTTTGGGTGGTAGAAGAAGCGAGTGACATGATTAAAGGATAGGTAAACTAAACAGGGGTTGAGGCTTAGGATTTGGGTCTTAGGCGTTGAGTCTTACGATAGAATATAACGCGCCCTGTTTTTTCAGGCTAGCCTCACTTAATGAATAGCCACAAAGCCGATCTGCAAAGGGTGGTGTGCTGTCAAGTCAAGATGGGATCAGTGGGGTTTGGTGGCAATCAAGGTGCGGTGACGTGGATCACTGGCCACAGTGATCTGATGCTCTAGCCCAGCGTCTTGTAAGGCGGCTTCCATGTCAAAGGTATAGTAGTCATCACTCCACGGTTCGGTGCTTTTCATCAAGACAAACAACACTGGGGATAAGTTCTGGATGACGGGGGATTGGGGGTTGTTGTCCACAATTGCGAAGCATCCACCGGGCCGGAGAATCCGCTGGGCTTCTCGAAAGATGGCTTGGCTGGCCTCATGGGGCAACTCGTGGGTGACAAACTGGAGCGTCACCAGATCAAATGAGGCCTCTGGAAAGTTGGTAGCCTCGGCGTTGGCGTGAAGCCATTGGGCGATCGCCCCCTCTTGATCGAGCGTTTGGGCCACGGCTAACATCTGGGGCGACAAATCCAAGCCTACAGTCCGCACAGGTTGGGCTTGCCGTTGGGCGTAATATTGGTGCAAGGTCCGGGTGGAAATACCGACAGAGCAGCCAATGTCGAGGATATCCCGTACCGTACTGGGACCATGACTGGCCAAAACCTGATGAAAACTCCCCCGCAACCGATCCTGGGCATCCTGCCAGGTGAGAGAGTCCTGGGGCCACACCCGCAGAGCCACGGCATAGGTGGCTGACGGAGCCTCGAAAGCGGCTTGCCAACACAAATTCCCCGCCTCATAACCATGAAATGGCACAGTGTAATAGTTCGGATAGGTGATATTGGGATTGGTGAGGGCGGCTAATTGCTTTTGTGGATCAGCTTGTTCCAATTCGCGGCAGGATTGTCGCCAGGGGATGCCGTGTTTTTCAGCGGTCTTAATCATCACCCGGCGAGCCTGTTGTTTCATCACCCAGTAAAGGGGCTTGGTCTGAATCAACAAATTCACAAGACGAGACAGCCAATCATCCCCGGCCCAGTTCGGCTTTGGTTGATTTGCTTGTGTATCTGGAGAAGTTGCGCTAACCATAAGGGTGGAATGTTTTTCAATCATGCTTTAGGGTGAAGACCAAACTTGCTCCAGGGGAATTTTAACCACTCCCCCAAAGGGCATTGAGTCCAGGGCTATTTTAGACGGTTTCGTCCCGTGGCGATCGAATGATTCGGATGATTTGGACCCAATTCATATGTTCACCCCCAATTCGTATGTTTACCAAAACTTGGCTCAAACAACTGAATGGCGATCGCTCGGTGCGGAGGCAGCCGTTTGAGGTCCAGCCCTTACCTGTGATTAGCGGCATGGGTCTGGTGGTGATGGCGATCGCCCTTGCCCTGATTTCATCGCACCCGGTGCCAACCCCTGTTGTAGAGTGGGAAGGGGAAGAGCCAGACCTCATTGTCCCTGAGATTTCGACTGAACTGTCACCCCTACCTGCTTGGCAGGTAGCCACTGATATCTTGCCTGGCGCCTCACCCTTACCGTTTGAACCGGCCCAGCGCCATCCAACCGCCCCCAGTGCCTATGATCAAGCCATGGCAATTGCTTATCGGGCTTACCGGGAACAGGATTATCAGACGGCGCTGATTAACTTCAGGCGGGCGTTGGAGCATCAGGAAGGCGATCGCTATGCCACCGAAGCCGTCCAAAATGTAGAGCGGATCATCCACCATCATCGCCAGTTAGAAGCTGGAACGGAGACTCATGATTAACGCTGGCGCTGGGGCGATCGCGCTAGCGCCTCAACAGCGGCCAGGAGCTCCTGGGGTCGATCAATGAGTTGGTCCGGGTGATAGTCTTCCAGCACCGCATGTTGGTTAAACCCCCAACTCACGGCAATAATGCTCAAGTTAATCACTTTTGCCGATTCAATATCTCGTGTCTCATCACCAACATAAATGGCGGTATCAATTGCAATATCTTGCTGCTTGAGTAAGCGATGAATCACCCGATGTTTGCCAAAAATAGTCGTGCCTGATTTGATAAAGCTAAAGAGATGATCTAAGCGATGGTACTCCAAAAAGTCGGCAACATTCTGCTCAGAGTTAGAGGTAACAATCCCTAAGAGATGGTCCTGTTGTTTCAGGTCCAATAACGCCTCTGGCACCCCCTCAATGGGTTGAATCGTGGCAATTTGACGATTCAGCTCTGCTTTAATTCGACGCAGTAAAAACGGAATTTTTAGGAGGGGAATATTGGACTGCCGGATAATTTCACGGGTATCTAACTGTTGCAACTGCTGCACCTCATCAATGGTGATGGGAGCATAATTAAACTCAGTGGCTAACTGATTGGCGATCGCTAACAATGCTTCTAAAGTATTGGCAATCGTTCCATCAAAATCAAAAATAACTACACTCACAATTTACTTAGAACTTCACTAGAATGTATCGGAATTGGGTTAGGAACACAGCCCGTTGGCTAGGGAGAAAGGGTCTCATTTGAGACAGTAATGCGTCCAGTGGTGCCATCCAGATGCACCATCTGCCCAGATTGGAACAGTTGGGTACTATTGGCCACATTCATCACCGCCGGAATGCCATACTCACGGGCAATGATCGCACCGTGGGACAGACTGCCGCCCTCCTCTGCAATGATACCGCTGGCTTGGGTCAATACGGGTGCCCACCCAGCATCAGTGTAGGGGACTACGATGATGGTTCCTGGTGGAATCGTGGCGTAATTCTGAAGGTTCGTGAGAATCATGACTGGCCCTGTGACTTGCCCTGGACTGGCCCCTATTCCTTGATAGCTCTGCTGTTGGGCAAAGGTGGGCATAGGCATGGCGATCGCCCGGACGGGTTCATTGCCATAGACCAGATAGGGCGGCACGGCGACGGTTTGGTCCTGTTGCCATTGGTCTTGGCGCTGGTGAATGGACTGGTGAAGAGGCTGGTGAAGGTGCTGGTGAATGGATTGAGGGTTTGGTTGGTGCAGAGGCTCTATCGCCTCCGTTTTCTCTGATTCGGTTGCTGCTGTCTGGATGTGCTGCCGAATGTCATCCAAGATCAGAAAAAAGATGTCCCCTGGTTTTAACAACACATCGGCCCGAATCCAGCGACGTTCCAGTTCTAGAAAGGTCCAGCGCAATTCAGCCAACAGACGGCTGTAATCCTGAGAAACCTGTCCCTTCAACTCCACCCGCCGTTGCAACCAACGGGGAGCCGATCGCCCAGGGGGAACTGGAGTCGGAACGGACGGTGTTGATGGGTTAACGGACTGCTTGAGCGATTGCAATAGTAATCCTTGCACAGGGCGAGGATCATCACGCCAGGTGGGGACGGCAATATCCGTGGCCACATCGCTGAGATAACCATAGGTGTGGAGCAACTCTTCTAGTTGGGTCAGGATGGCCTCTCCTTCGGGATGTGAGTCCAAATAATTCTTCAGATCGTCCCATTCCCATTGTTGCAAGGTGTCGGAACTGGGGGCATTATCCAAGGATTGGATCAGGGCCGATAGTTCTTCTGCGAGTTGGCGAATCGCTCGTAATGAGGCAACTTCGGGGGATTGGCTTTGGTCGAGGGCGGCGGGATCGGGTTTGGCGATCGCCTGCCTTAACGCCGCCCCCAACGGAGCCAAGATGCTGTAATACGTCGCCGTTTGCAGAAGAGTGAGAATCTTCTCAATGCGGCTGAGTAATTCGGACTCTGAGAGACCGGGCAAATCCTGCTGAGCCAATTGGGTGAGTCCGGGGGTGAAATGATGGTGGCGATCGCGCTCAAAGTCTTTCACCAGGGACCATTCCCGACGTAGCAGTCGCAATAATCCCGGAATTTGCGTCAAGGTAGCGGATAAAGAGGGCCGCTTAAACTTGGCTCCACGGGTGAGAAATTCTAGACTTTCCCCCGGTAATCCCATTTGGCGAAAAATCTGGCCCAGCAAAGAAGCATTGAAATAAGCCACAGAATGGTGCAAGGTTGCCGTTTGCTGAAAATCAAACGCTGCTGCCGCCTTTTCTCCCAGCACTAGGGTAAAAATCTCTCCCCAAACGCCGCAAGTCAGGGGCCGATTAATCGACCAGGTGAGGGGCCGAATAAAACCAGGAATCACTTCAGCGGCAATTTTGCGGGTCCAAATCGGCACCAGAGTGGTGATGGGCCGACTCTGCAACACCCACAAACTGTGACCATCGTAGCTCCACTCCATATCCTGGGGAATGCCGTGGTAGTGATCCTCAATGTGACGCACCAGGTAGGCCACATGCTGAAGCAGACGCGGGGGAATTTCCCCTGTTTCTCCCTCTTTTTTACCGACTAATTCCATTGGGAAAGTTTGATCCTCAGGGATGCGCCACTGAGCGGTCTGGTCATCATTGCGGCCAAACTCCACGCCATCCGTGGGAATAAACACTCGGTACTGCTCCGGAGTATGGCGACCAGACACCACCTTGTTCGCTCCTCCCGGCAGGGCTTCAATCACGACGGCATCTCCCTGCCGCGTGATCGGATCACGACTAAAGACTACCCCAGAAAATACGCCCTTGATTTGTCGCTGCACCAACACCGCCATTGCCGTATCCGGAAGTTGGCGATCGCGCCGATAAGCCACCGCTGTCCGTCCTGTATAAGATTGCTGACACTGGACAATGGCCGATCGCATCCCGCAAGGCGTGGTCAGATTCGAGATGGAAATGTACTGACCCGCTGCCGACGCGCTATCCGAGTCTTCCCCAATGGCACTAGAACGAACAATGTAGGGTTTCTCCGGCTCAAATTGAAGGGACTGCACCAATCCCTCTGGATCATCCCCCGCTGGAATCACCCAACCCATTGGCACCGGATACCCGGCCCGGTTTAACTCAGCCAACGTTGCCGCTTTTTGGCCGACTTGATCCACCGCCAAGGATTGATTGAGGTTGGGGAAGGCGCGATCGCCCCGAAAAAAGCTAAACATTTTCTTCGATTCTGGGTTAACGGAGTCTGTTGATAAGTCTAAATCATCGGGAATGGCCTGGTAGATGAGAGCCAAAATCAGACACAACAGCACTGACGCGCCCAACTCCTCCGCTGCATGGGGATAGACCAACGCCGTTATTAGCGGCACCAACCCCAGCACGAACCAGCGACCTTTCGTTTTCTCGCGAATTAAGGTAAACCCAATCCCGCCAATCAGGGCCACATAGAAAGCAATGCGCCAGTCATGGGCCACATAGCCCCACACCACATTCGTGACTCCGGCCCCGCGATGACACCAATAGCGCCCCACCACCACCGGAATCAGCGCCAGCACCTCCCAGTAGGACTCATTAGGAAAGAGCGATCGCGCTAGCAACACCACGCTAATGCCCCGAAACATTTCCAGCAGCACCGCTGTCACTCCTGCGATCGTCCCCCCGTGATAGAACGCCGCCGACACGCTGACATTACCCGTTCCCATTCGGCTTAAGCGTTTGCCCGTGAGCCCAAACGTGGCCCATTCAATCAGGGGTAAACTTCCCAAGGCAGCACTGACGACCAACAGCGTCAACGCAGGATGGGCTCTGATGATCTCACTCATAGGCTGACTCATCATGGAATGGGATGCAAGGTTGTACGCATTTCACTGTACAGCAACTTGCAAGGAGAGGCATCAGATCTCAATGCGTTTGAGGGGATAGAACGCGCCGCCAAACTCATCTGCACCACCCCCGAACTCCATGACCTCGCCGCCGAAGTCGGTCTTGGCTCCTACCACAACGGTGTCACTGACCCCAGCGATCGCGCCCAACTCCGGGCCGAACTCGACGGCATGATCGCCCAGATCTACAACCTCACCGAACCCGAATTTGCTCACATCCTCAGCACCTTCCCCATCGTCCCCGAATCAGTTAAAGTTTCAGTCCTCAACGCCTACAGAGAGGTCGAACGAGAATTAATTCCATAGAAAGTCTCCAGTAGGTGGAGATCTTTGACTGGGATGGTTTATACTACGAAAGCTAATGAACAGCGCAAAGTGACCCAAGATTAACTGCGGTAAACGCATTTTCTTGGCCATCTTTGGATGTCTGGACATACAGCGACACTAAGTTGCTTAAAAGATAAAAATGACGGTTAAGGGTTGTGCCATTTTCCCTGTCCTGGGGGTATAGCCCTAATCGATATCCTTATCAGTCTATGGGTGTGAGATTGGATGATTGCTTGGAAATACGTACGCAGAGGGATGATGATGCCCCTCTGGGCCAGCTTTTTGACCATAATGGTGCCCGCAAGCACGGTAGCCATCGAAGCAGAGGCACATACACGAGCCGAGCCGGGGGCGATCGCGCTGGCAACGGTAAACGAGTTATCAGATGTATTGCCGACGGATTGGGCTTATCTGGCGCTCCAGCGATTGGTGGAGCAATATGGCTGTGTGGCGGGTTATCCTGACGGGACGTTTCGGGGCAACCGCGCCCTCAGTCGTTACGAGTTTGCTGCCGTGTTAGAGGCCTGTCTTGGGGTCATGACCGCGAGGATTCCAACGGATTTAGCCACCAATGAGGATTTGGCAGTCTTGCAGCGGCTCCAGACTGAGTTCCAATCAGAATTGGACACACTGCGGGTACAGGTGGATGCCTTGGAAGCTCGCACGGTGGCGCTGGAGGAGAATCAGTTTTCCACTACGACGCGGCTGCGGGGCGAGGTAGTCTTTTCCGTGGAACAGTTGTTGGGGGATGAGCGTCCTGATGGCAGCGGAGCTGATCTAACAGAATCTACGACCTTTAGTAGTCGGGTGCGCCTCAATTTTGATACCAGTTTCACCGGGCGGGATTTGCTGCGGGTGCGGGTGGATGCCCTCAGTACGCCGCAGTTCAATGTTCCCACCACGGGGACCAACATGACTCGCTTGGCCTTCGACCGCAAGGCCAGTACTGACAATGATGTGGACATCGGTAAGCTGTTCTATCGGTTTCCGGTGGGCGATCGCTTTTCCCTCCACATTGACGCGGTGCGAGGGGCTTACATGGCCAACGTCTCCACCACCGTTCATCCGGGGTTTGCCCATCCCATTTTGGGGGCGGTGTCTCGGTTTGGCCGCTTTAACCCGATTTATTACCAAGGGGCCTTAGGTACGGGCATCACTGGGGTGTATGACATCACCGATGAGTTAACCGCCTCCGTGGGCTATCTCTCGCGGGGCCGGGGTGCGGCCAATCCAACGGTGGGGCTATTTCAAAATGGCTACACCGCATTGGCTCAACTGGATTTTCGGCCCAACAGACGGGTGGGGGTGGGGCTGACCTATGCCCATTCCTACTATCCATCCCAGGCTGTGGTGGTGTCGGCGGGAACGGGGAGCCGTCGCGCCAATGCGCCGTTTAGTCCCAATGTAGCCACCTCGGCTAACCATTTTGGGCTACAATCGCGGGTCAGACTGGGCAATACGGCCAATCTATCGGGTTGGGCCGGAGTTAGCCTTGCCAATGCGGAGTCCAGCAGTGCAACGGTAAATCGGGGGGATAATGCTACGGTCTTCAACTGGGCTGTCTCTCTGGGTTTGCCTGATGTGGGCAGCGAGGGCAGTCTAGCGGGACTGTTGGTGGGTAATCCGCCCAGAGTGTTGGAGAATGATGGTGGACCCGATGAAGATGATGCCACCTGGCACATTGAGACGTTTTATCGCTATCGACTCAATCGTCACCTCTCCTTCATTCCTGGCGTTGTCGTGTTGGTGAATCCTGAAAACAATAGCAATAACGACACCATCGTTGTCGGCAGTTTCCGCACCGTATTTCAATTTTGATTCTGTGTAGCAAATGGACCGATGGTCGTAAAGTATCCGTCTGAACAATCCACTCGTGAATCTCCACGGCCCAGTATGACC
>JBFRWC010000302.1:0-4230 GCA_051439365.1 Leptolyngbyaceae cyanobacterium | reverse complement strand
GGGTATGCCCTGGTCCTACCAGGGTAATGGACCCTGGATTAATGCCCATCTGTAAGCCGATGGGGGTGCTGATCGAGAGCAGCGGGGGGGGAGTCGGGTCAGTGGCATTGAACTCGATCCCATCGGCAAACACCACGCTCTCCGCAGTGGTGGTGATCAAGGAACCACCAATATCCAGACGGGCATTGGAACCGAACATCACGCCACTGGGATTGATCAAGAATAAATCGGCGGTCCCATTCGCTTGAATGAGGCCATCGATGGTGGACAATTGCCCTCCGGTGACGCGACTGATGATAGTGTCGATGCTGATATCGTTGTTGAATCGGGCAGATCCGTTGGTGGGGATGGAAAATTGGTCGAAACTGTGGAAGAGATGATTGCCAGCGCGATCGCCCCCCTCAATGTCAAAGTTCAGTTCGTTGACTGAGGTCACGGTGGTCGATAAGCTGCCATCGGGGATCACTTGAGCGATCGCCTTTGAACCAGGTGCGATCGCTAACCCAGAAACACTCAACAAACACAATACGCCCCATAGACGGACTAACTCGATAACCGAAAGAGTCGCCGAAACCGGCGTTGTATAAGTGGCACACATGCAACCTCGTCGAATCACCACAGTTCAAATATGCCTGACTTCATCCCTAACGGCTCATTTGCAGGGTTGAGGTTGATGAATCTTGACGTGAATCCACGCTCTTGGCTCAGTCTTGGCTCAGTCTTGGTTCTCACCGCCGAGAATTTCCCGAATCCGATAAATCGGTCGCCCTTGGGATTCATGATAGGTGCGCATCAGCATTTCACCCAACACCCCGAAGCTAAAAAGTTGCAGTCCCGCTAGGACTAAGACAACGGCGAGGATGAGCAGGGGGCGATCGCCAATTTCCTCACCCAATACCAGTTTGAGCAAGGTCAGATATCCTCCAAGCACCGTGCCCAAGCCTGCGAATAACATCCCAAACAGGCCAAATACATGCATGGGCCGAGTCAGAAACGTTTTCATGAAAAAGATGGTGAATAAGTCCATCAATACCCGAAAGGTCCGGCCCAAACCATACTTGCTAGTGCCAAACTGACGGGCATGGTGCCGCACGGGCAACTCCGTAATTCTAGCCCCTTCAATGAAAGCAAGGGCAGGGAGAAAGCGATGGAGTTCTCCATACAAATTCATATCCGCCACCACCTCTGATCGATAAGCCTTAAGAGAACAGCCATAGTCATGGAGATGCACCCCAGTGACTCTAGCAATCAACCAGTTGGCCACTTTAGACGGCAATAATCGGGTGATGGCATGGTCTTGACGATCTTTGCGCCAGCCACTCACTAAGTCGTAGCCTTCTTGCATTTTCTCGACTAAAAGCGGAATATCCGCCGGATCATTTTGCAAATCCCCATCCATGGTGACAATGATTTGCCCTTGGGCTTGCTTAAACCCAGCGGCCATCGCCGCCGTTTGGCCGTAGTTGCGCCGCAGAATAATCGCCCGCAGGTCCGATCGCTCCAGAGCTTGCTGTTTGAGGAGGGCAGTGGTGCCATCGCTGGAGCCATCATCAACGCAAACCATCTCGTAGGGGAGATTCAGGGGACGGACTCCGTTGGCGATCGCCTCCAGCAAAGGCAATAGACTTTCGACCTCGTTGTAAATCGGCACTACTACCGACAACTGGGGAGCCCCGTCCATCGGACCCGACCGTGAGATGGAAGAATCTGGAACGAAAGAGGTCTGCATGAACTCACCCACTGGTAATCTCGGACATACGCGGATATAAACGTTGCCTATTTTACAAGCGCGAGTTGAAAAAGTGAACTCTTGATCAGCAAGCTCTGCATCCTAACCCAAGCAATGCCCCGGTATTACCACACTGCCTTGGCGGAGAATTTTCCACCCCCTTTCGCCCCAGCGAATGACGGTTGAGGGTAATCTGGCATCGGTCGCGGTCACAGGAACTGGGGTTGGCATCTCTGAGGGAAAAGGGATGGTCAAGGTAGCGTATGGATCGAGGTGGCGACGCTGAGCCGCAGCAGTCGAGTCGGGCTGGGTCAGTTGCATGATGGCAGCCGAGTCACGCCACTGTTCCTGTTCTAAAACGTCAGGAGAGAGGGTCAGCACCTCCGGAAAGTCTTGGTTAATGGCGGCGATGGTTTCCAGGGGAGGCTGACCAGAACGATTGACGCTGGTGGTCGCTAAGGGGCCGGTTTGCCGCAAGATGTGGCGAGCGATCGCGCAGTTGGGCACTCGAATCCCAATGGTCGTCGGATTCGTCGGGTTCACCGCACGGGGGAGCGAATCACTGGCAGGCAGCACTAACGTCAACCCTCCGGGCCAATACCAAAACGCCATCTGTTGCCACTGCCGAAAGGCAGGATGGTCATGTTGCACATAGCCCCACAAATCATCCGCATGGGCTGCCATCAGAATCAGGGGCTTGCGCAGACTCCGTTGTTTGGCCACGTAGATCATCGCAGCCCACTCTGGGCGGGAGGCCAGGGCCGGAACCGTATCCGTGGGGAAACTAATGAGGCGATCGCCCTCACATGCCGCCGTAATGAGTGCGTCTAGAGATACCTGGGTCATGGCAAAAGATATACAAACCACCTAGTCATTAAGTATAAACCTATGATTAGGTTGGGGTTCAACTGATAGTCAACTCTATCGTCAACGGGGCATTAAAAAATTTAAGCATCCTGATGAGCGATTCATTGACGAGTGATGTCCCGATCAATCCTACACTCTGCCTTGAGGGGTCATTGGGGCGGTTGTCGGATCGCAGCCACAATCAAACAGGCGATGCCAATGTTGATCGCCACATCAGCAATGTTAAAAATGGGAAAGTTGATTAGTTGGAAATCGAAAAAGTCAACCACCGCACCATTGGCAAACCGATCCAACCCATTCCCCAAGGCTCCCCCTAGAATGCACCCAAAACCAAGTTGCTCCAGACGGGTCATTTTGGGGCCAACAATGGCGAGGAGCATCAATCCTAGACTCACCAGCAGGGACAACCATCGTAGCCAGCCCCCATTTTCGCTAAAGAGACTAAAGGCTGCCCCCGTATTTTCCACATAGGTTAGGTGAAACACACCATCCCATAAGGCCACACTCTCTTCTAGAGCCAATCCCTGAACCACCCAGTATTTGGTCAGTTGATCGAGCACAATGGCGACAAAAGCCGCAATCCAAAACAGGTGATGTCTAATCTTTATGGCCATAAACCTTGCATGAATGTCATATCGCATCTCAGTAGAACATGATATTACGCAGGACAAAGGTAATGACCGTCACTGCGCAAACTAAGGCCAGTTGTCCGGGTAAATCAGTAATGGAGTGGGTGACAATCAGTTGTCCTAATTTGCCCCAGCCTGTGCGATCGCGATCCAGCCATTGGATGACGGCCAAATAGCTAATCCCGGTTAGATGGATGGCCACCAAGCCATATAAACAACTGATGGCCAACGTCTCCAAAGTCCGATTAAAGTGGAACGCCATCCATCCACATAACCAGGCACCGGGTACAAATCCTAATAGATAGCCAAAGGTTGGCTCGCCCAAATAGCTCACCCCACCCCCGTGGGTAAAAATCTGTAAGTAGGTTAGTCCTAAGATTAAGTAGGCAATTTGTGAGATTGCACCAGCGTTTTTACCCCCCAAGCAACCCACCATTAAGACCGCACCAACTTGGCAGGTGACCCCCAGGGAGTGCAGGGGAAACACAGGGTTACTGCCAAAATCGAGGGGAACTCCTGTAATAAATGCCTCAAGGAATGTTCCCCCGATTGTTAAAGCTAGGCCAATAAAGGCCCACAGAATATCAATTGGAGAAAACACAATGCGAGGCACCTCCGGGCCATTCTACTCTAGAGTATGGTATCACTGGGTCGTAACCCAATATTGACATCCAACTGCTCCCCTGGTCCAAGCTAGCCCCCACCAAGACGGTACCGCCTCTGCCTGGAATGATAAACCTGTGCAATTTTAAGAGACTTTTTCCATGCATAAACCCGATTCGGAACCCACCCTCGGCCCCTCCTAGGAGGGGAGTTAAACACCACTAGAGTCTTGAAATACCGTCCGGTCTCCCTCTTGGGCTACCGTGTACACACAAGTCGAACCACTCCCTCTAACTCCCCCTTGCAAAGGGGGAGGACCGGAGTTTCCCCCCTTTGCAAGGGGGGACTAAGGGGGGTAAAGCCGAGTTTTGGACTTCAAAATGAGATGTGTGTACACCGTAG
>JBFRWC010000301.1:0-7985 GCA_051439365.1 Leptolyngbyaceae cyanobacterium | reverse complement strand
CTGATGAACTGCTGCCACTCATGCGATCGCCCCTGAATTGGTCTGCTCATTTTTTCTCTCTCTCTTCTACATCAACTTCATGGCTACTCTCATCTCATCCGAGTTTTTAATCAATACCACCACAGACTTCATTGAAGCTGGTCCTCAAGTGGCGATCGATGGACAGGGCAACTTTGTCGTGGTCTGGGCAAGTGAGAACCTCGCCGATCTCCTGGAGCAAGGCATTTTCTTCCGCCGCTTCGATAACACTGCCGACGATATCGATAATGCAGATATTGCAGTTGATACCACCACACAGAATGATCGTTTGTCAGATCCCACCGTCGCCATGGCCGATGATGGCCGCTTTGTGATCGTTTGGGAAGACGATGATGATGCGGGGGAGGGGACAGAGCTACGTATTGCGGCTCAACTATATGAGGCCGATGGGGATGCCGATGGCTCGGAGTTTAGTATTACCTCGGATCTGACGAGTAGCAACTTTAGTCCTGATGTTGCCATCAACCAGACCACTGGAGACTTTGTGGTCACTTGGCTTGAAGTGGACGACAATGATGGCGATCGTAGCATCCTTGCTCGCCGCTTCGATAGCGACGGAGAAGCGCTAGACAACGAAGATATCGTCGTCGAGACCCTGGAGGCCGATGACTTTGCCGAAGGGCAGAGTATTGATGATCCGGCGATCGCCACAGACTCCTCCGGAAACTTCATCATCACCTGGGAACAAAACCTAAACGACAGCAACAGTGACAACGGGCGAGATATTTACGCCAGGTTGTACGATTCCAGCAGTAATGCTGTGACCAATGCGTTTATTGTCAATAATGAACAGGAACAATCCCAGTTTCAGCCTGATATTGCCGCTGATGCCGAGGGAAACTTCACGATTGTTTGGGAGAGTGTTGCGATTGACGACATCGACCGCAACCGTGGCATTTTTGCACGACGGTTCAGCGACTCTGGCACCGCCCTGGATGTTGAGTTTGCCGTCAGCGCCCCCGACCCCACCGATCGATTTGAAACCAATCCGGCCATCGGCATAGACAATCTCGGCAATACCCTCATCACCTGGACCAGCGTGGAAGTTGACGGTAACACTGGTTTTGATATTTTTGCCCAACAATACGATCAAAATGGAACCGCTGTCGGTAGTTCATTTCAAGTCAATGCTGATGATCAGGAGGATGGGAACCAAGCCCGTTCTGCGGTGGCGATAGGTCCAGATGGCAAGGCGGTGGTGGTGTTTCAAGGTGACTTGCAAAGTACGAATGCCCAGGTTGGGGATCAAGACATCTTTGGCCAACAAGTTGACTTGACCGGTGATCCTGTGACCCCGGTCGTCTCAACCCCTTCAACAGAAGAAGAAGAAAGCTCACCTGGGATCAACCTGGTGGGGAGCCAGCAGCGGGATGTGCTCAAGGGGGATGGAGAGGACAATACTATTGATGGTGGTGGTGGTAATGATGTCATCGAAGGGCGAGGGGGTAATGACACCCTAATCGGAGGGACAGGCAATGATAAGCTATCTGGCAATGCCGGGGATGATCGTCTCTTTGGTGGGGATGGCCGTGATGACCTGTCCGGAAACAACGGCAATGACCAGATCTCAGGAGGAGATAGAAGGGACGAAATTAAGGGGGGTGGGGGCGATGATGAAATGGATGGGGATGCCGGAAACGACATTATCCGGGGCGGCAAGGATAATGACTTTCTTCGCGGTGGGGATGGGAGCGATCGCCTCATCGGCGGCAAGGGAGACGATCGTCTCAATGGTGGCGCAGGAGATGATGTCCTGACGGGGAATGCTGGGGTTAATATCCTCAATGGAGGAGGGGGGCAGAATCTACTGATTGGCAGCAACAATGGGGAAGACACCTTTGTGTTGTTCGAAAATAATGGATTTGCCATCATCAGAGGCTTTATTGAACGCCAAGACTTACTTGGATTTGCCAGCCTTGGCCGTGCCTTTAGTGCTGACTATGAGTACAACGGAGCTGGATCACTGGTCATTGTCAATGGGCAGCAAGTTGCCTTTGTTGAAGGCGCTGATCTGAGTGTGAATGCAACCCAGCGAGGCATCGTGACGACTGTCACACAAGCTGAAGCCTTTGCTATCCCCGATCCCAGCAATTAAGTGGGGTCTTTTCAAGCTCACCTTCAGCCATCAAATACAACTTCGATCGGTGGGATAGCCATCAGCGATAAGCTCGCTAATCTAATCATAAGTTGACCATCTTGAGGGCCTGCAAATGATGGCAGTCAGGCGTAAAAACCGGGGAATTATTAAGAAAAACCTCAAAAACGCCCCAAATCCATACAAGTTGACGCTTTTGTCCACCGATGTGAGTATACTACCCTTTAGAATAATGCATGAGAACCCTGATTACTCAAGGGGTCTAGCGGTTTTCTTGTATATCCTGCCCATGAGCTTGTCTCAATGTTAGTTGAAGAGTCCTAAATATGCCGCTCAAAACTGAATGCGATATCGCTATAATTCAGCAATCAAAGGTTTTGGCTGGCTGGTTGGATATGCTCTTCAACGATCGGAAAGCTGGCTTAGTTATTTTGATTTCAGGAGACTCTAAATGAACAAAGGTGAGTTGGTAGACAAAATTGCAGAGAATGCAAATGTCACAAAGAAAGAGGCTGATGCTGTCTTAAGTGCGGCACTAGAGGCAATTATGGAGGCCGTTTCCTCAAAGGATAAAGTGACCCTAGTTGGATTTGGCTCATTTGAACCCCGTGAACGCAAAGCTCGCGAAGGTCGTAACCCTAAAACAGGTGAAGCCATGATGATTCCGGCAACAGTGGTTCCAGCATTTTCGGCTGGGAAGCTATTTAAGGAGATGGTCGCGCCTAAGAAATAGGTTGGAAACGTTCCTATTTGTTTTCTGGATAACGGATTTATTGGTAACACTTGAGGATGGAGCATTATCTCATCGTTCCATCCTTAGTGCTGTCGTTGGGAGGTGACTGCGCTTTTTGCGGACGTTGTTTTTATGGCCGTTGACTATAATCTAGTGGTGTTAGGGGGTGGTCCGATTGCTCGCTATGCGGCGGCTCAGGCAAGACAATACCCTGTTCGAGTGGCGCTGGTTCTACCCCAGGCAGAGAATTCTGAAAACTATACTGTGAGGCCATGGGACGCTGATAGAGGTATGGATCTGTCCTGTCTGCGTCATTTCAACTATTCCCGGTTCGTTGCTCAGCATGGCCCTTATCACATGGGGAAGGCCCTGTTTCAGGATGGAGCGATCGCCCAAGAGATAGCCTCGCCTCGTTCTGTGGATTGGGACTGGATGGTGCGATCGCTCCAGCGATTGGTATCTGCATCAGAGGATCGCTATGCTCCTTCCCAACTGGAACAATTGGGGATTGATGTGATCCAGGGGAGTGGCCAATTTGTGACAGACCCGCACCTTGGATTTAGGGTGGAGGGGACTACGGCGGTGTCCCCACGACCGTCCCCACGATTGTTGCGATCGCAGTCTTATTTAATTGCGATGGAGGGACAGGCGGTGGTGCCTGCCATTCCAGGCATCGAGTCAATCTCATTCCAAACCTTAGCCACTTTCTTCCGTCCAGATACTTTTGCGATTCAACCCCAGTCGGTGCTGATTATCAGTGATCAGCTTGAAGGTCTTGAAGTCGCCACGACGCTAGCTCATCTTGGCACCCAGGTCACGTTGGTGATGACGACACCGCAGTTGTTGCCCTTAGCTGATCCAGCAGTGAACCAGTGGCTCCAGATTGGTTTGGAGGCCAGCGGTGTTCGGGTTTATCTAGATGCAACGATTTATCATGTCGGTCCCCAGGATCAGGGTTGTGTTGCTGAATTTGAGTGGGGGCAGGATGCGGTGGATGGTGGCAGCGATCGCGCTAATTCCCCATCTCCTGCGCCTCCTTCTGGCCCAACCCAGGTGGTTGCTGATGAGCTACTCCTAGTCATGGGGCGACAGGTTGACTTTACCACACTAAATTTGGGGGCGATCGCTGTTCACTACACGGCCCAAGGCATCCCTGTGGATAGCCGATATCGTTCGAGTAATCCCCGTGTGTTTGCCATTGGTGATGCTGTTCATCACACGGTATCGCCAGCCCAAATGAATCATTATCAGGCGGAAGTGGCGATCGCCCTCCGCCATGCCCTATTGCGAGGGCCACTCCTCAACGGTCTCAAAATGGGACTATCGTTGCCGCCCTTAGTCGATCCCCAAGCCCTGCCTACCATGGTCAATACCCATCCTCCAGCGGCTTGGATGGGATGGTCGGAACCCGATGCGTCTGTGCAATATGGCGATCGCCTCACCGTCCTCTATCAATCGTTTCAGCATTTACCCCAAGCTCAGCGGTTGAGTGCTTATATCCCCCAGGCCACAGCTGGTTTTTGTAAGCTACTGGTGTTGGATGACGGTCAGATTGTTGGCGTTCATATAGTAGGTATTCAAGCTGAGGAATTCGTGAACGTGGTGGCGATCGCCATGCACCACAGCTTGCCGATCACTGACCTCACCCCCCTCTATCCTCCTACTCCCAGCTTCACTGCTGATGTTCTGCGGGGATTGGTATCACAGTGGGAGCGCGATCGCCTTCAACGTCGGCCCCGTTTGACCGATTGGCTGGAACTGGCCTTTAACTGGCAACGGGATTGGACGAGACGCTAGGCTCATGCTCAAATGGCTCGCATGACATAATGAAAATACCGCAAGATAGAAACACCGTAGCCTTGAGGAACTGTGCCATGCAACCTCATTTACCAACGCCTGAAATAAAGACTCCTGAAGTTCAAGTGCCCAGAGTCAAAACGCCTGAACCTGATCAAACTGAGCTAGATCAGGGGTTGCCGACTGCTGAAGACCTGCCCTGTTCTGACGATACCCCCGTGGATAACGAATACCAAAACACCATTCCCAACTGGTTATTGGCCATCCTCCAACAAATTTGGGGAGACCGTCAAGACTGGTTCTTTGGGGTCGATATGGGCATTTATGATCGGGAAGGTCAGAGAAACCGCACGCCTACGGTGATTCCCGATGGGTTTCTTAGTATTGGGGTCCAGCGGCATAAACGGGAAGGCCGGGGTCGTCTGAGCTATGTTCTCCAGGAAGAAAATGAGGTGGTGCCGCTGCTGGCCCTAGAGTTTGTCTCTAAAACCTACGGTCAGGAATACAGTGAAAAGATGACTAAATATGCCAAATTAGGTGTGCAATATTATGTAATCTTCAATCCTGAATATAGTCGTCGCCATCAACAGGATCCCTTTGAAGTGTACAAATTCGTTGAGGGAACCTATCAACTCCAGCCTGGTGAACCCTACTGGTTGCCTGAGATTGGATTAGGAATTGGGCGAGTCCAGGGAGAACTAGGGGGGATTTTCCAGGAATGGCTGGCTTGGCATGACGAAGCAGGTGTCCCCTATCCCCTACCTCAGGAATTGATTCAGCAATTGGAGGATCAGTTGACCCAAGAACGCCAACGAGTGGATCAAGAACGCCAACGAACGGACCAAGAACGCCAACGAGCAGATCAAGAACGTCAACGAGCGGACCAAATAGAGCAGGCTTTTGAGCAAGAACGATTAGAAAAACTACGATTGTTGGAACGGTTGCGGCAACTAGGGTTGGATAACGAGTAGTCATAGCAGCAAAAACTCTGAATGGCCCTCACTCACCCACTCACCTTCTCCTCCCTGTTACCGACAATCCTTCCACCAATACCGATGGCGTGAAACAGGCTCCATTCCATTGACCATCATTGCCAAGGGCTATCACTTGGTTGAGGACGGTGTAGACGTTGCCAGTGACCATTGTGTCTTTAACCCGACCGACAATTTCACCGTTTTCCACCCGATAACCCAAGTCGATGTTGATGGAAAATTCGCCGGAAATCCCGGCTTCGTTCCCTAGCATTTGATCAACAACCAATCCGCTAGACATGGAGTGTAGGAGGTCTGGGAAGGACTCGGTTCCAGGTTGAATAATAGCGTTGACTAACCCTGGTGTGGGGTAGCTGCCCAGATCTGGGCGGAAACCGTTGCCGGTGGTGTGGCTGCCAAGGCCAGCCCCGATGGTGCGATCGCTATAAAAGGATCGCAACACACCGTCTTTGATCAAGGTGAGGGGACGGGTGCGGGTGCCTTCGTCATCGAAGGGGCAGCTAAAGGGGCCAATTTGGGGACGTTGACATAGATTGATCAGCGGGGAGACGACTTGCTGACCGTGGCGATCGCACCACGGCGAGGTTTGTTCTAGGACTTGCTTGCCATTGAGAGCTGATTGGACGGTATCCCATAGCATGTCAGCCGCTTTGGAGGTGAACAGAACTCGAACCTTGCCATTGAGTGGGTGGGCCTTGATTTCAGCCCAGCGCAACTGTTGGATGATTGGCTCAGCTAAAGAACTGGGATCGAGCTTGAAGCGACGAATTTGGCCATCAGAAACCCCCAAAAAGTCGTCCCCCCGAATCCATTCCGCTGTTAATCCACAGCTCAGGGTGGTGTCGGTGTAGCGGATGTCTAGGCCATTGGTGTTGACTAGGCGGGTCGTCTCTGCCTCACAGTCCCACTCAGCAGCACACAGCACATTAGGGTATTCATCTTGGATGAGGGCGATCGCTTCTTCCCCCCATTCAATGAGTTGACCTGTGGATACGGCTCGTCCCACATCCGGGTAAGCCATCGTTGAACCTTGGGTTAACTCAATGCTTTCCGGGTCGTTCAGCTCGCTGAGCGCGATCGCCTTATCGATCAGCCGTTGGGGATCGATGGACCCGTGGGCCACCGCTAGACCAGGGGCACCTTTACGCCACAGCCGTAGAGCCAGACCAGACGATTGTGATCGATCCAGTTGCTTCAAGCGATTGGCTTCAAAGAAGACAGGTTGGGACAATGCTGCTGAGTAAAAGACCTCCGCTGCCTCGGCCCCTGATTGTAGCGCCCGATCGAGGAGCTGGGAGATGAGAGATGATGGCTCCACAGTGACTCAGCCTATGCCAGGTTTAGTTCTTTCAACAACCAAAATCCGGCGAAGGCTTCGGATTCGGGGCTAGTTTGAATCGCAATAAAATGAACCCCATTAGCGGCTTGTTTGGCCACTTCAAAGGTTTGGGCATCCTGCACTAGTTCATCGGTGGGCAAAGGGGATAGGGTCCAGGCATCATTGGCCCCAGTTTCTAAAACCAGCGAGGAGGGCACTTTCCCCATCACAGGTTGGTAGCTGAGATAGGCCAGTTCCAACCCAGACATCCACGCTGCGAGGGGAGTGGCCCGTGAAGAATAGATGATTAGCCCCGGAATAGGGGTCGTTTCGCTCACTGCCGTGAGTTGAAGGGGAAACGCCTCACCAAAGCCAATGTCCCACTCTGGCATTTCTTTCAGCGCCGCTGCTTCCAGGGAAACAATGGTCCACTGTTCACCTAGAAGCGCATCGGGTAAGGGTTGGGGCGTGTTTGCTGGATAGGAAACAGACGGATTTGTCGCAGGATTGTAGCCCTCCATTTGGGGATAAACTTCATCCATGCGTTGCCGCAACCATTGATCAAGCGTCAGGGTCCGGCGACTGATACTGACGGCGAGGCCAGCATCTGCGACCGCTTTAGAGATCATATTGTTCATTTGCCGTCGGAAAAAGCAAATACGATCGGGCGGGACCGGGGCTTTGGCGATCGCTTCCTCAATCGCCTCCCGCAGCCACACCGAATTCACTGAACTACTGGCACAGAATTTAGTGTAGCGGAACAGACTGTCTACATCAGCGGTAATGCCCACAGGCCGCTCACAGATCAGCACTTCCCAGCGCTTCTTCTGGTTTTCGTCCAACAAGGGACGGGAGTAATAATCGAGTTCCCAAATGACAGACATTTATTTTGCGTTATGGAGTTATGGGGTTGGGGGTTTAGGAAGTTAGGGAGTTGGGGGGTTGGGAGTTGGGAGTTGGGGAGTTGGGGGGTTGGGAGTTGGGGAGTTGGGGGGTTGGGAGTTGGGGAGT
>JBFRWC010000300.1:0-42382 GCA_051439365.1 Leptolyngbyaceae cyanobacterium | reverse complement strand
TGGCAAGGTCGGCGATCGCCCCCTCATCCACCATCAGATAGTAACTTTGGCCCCGCTCCAAATCCTGAGAGGGATTGATCGTTACGATATTGTCACTAGCACTCACTAAGCTATTATCCGTGACATCTATCGCTTCAATCACATTATCAGCGGCATCATATAGCGTAATGTTGCCTGTTTGTAGTTGGATGTCTTCATTGAACTGAATCGAGAGATTAGCATCAACAGCAACATCGGTTCCATCATCACTAGGTGTGAAACCAGTGACAACAGGGATATCGTAAGTGCTAGTCGCCTGTGGCGCTACCACGTTGCCATTGCCAGCCGTATCCTGAGCCACATCTGCAGCCACATCGATAGTGATATCACCATTGCCATCAGGCGTAATCTCTGCCGTATAGGTCTGAGCACTGACTTCGGTGAAGGTACCCACACTACCATTCCCAACAACAATATCCGTCTGCTCAAATCCCGTGACATCCTCACTAAACTCAAACGTGACCGTGAATGGAACTTGGGTGCTGGTACCCGGTACATTCTGAATCGCAACCGTGGGCGCAGTACCATCATAGGTGGTGGTCGCTTGAGCTTGGGTGTTGCCATTACCAGCGGCATCTTGGGCTACCCCACCAGCGACATTGATAGTGATATCGCCATTGCCATCGGGCGTGATCTCGGCGGTGTAGGTCTTGGCATCAATAACTTGGAAGGTACCAGCACTACCGTTGCCAACAACAATATCAGTTTGCCCAAATCCGGTGACATCCTCACTGAACTCAAACGTGACCGTAAAGGGAGATAGGTTGCTAACGGTGGGTTCATCCTGGATGTCCACCGTGGGTGCAGCGCCATCATAGGTAACGGTGGCCTGGGTTTGGGTATTACCATTCCCCGCCGCATCTTGGGCTACCCCTGTGGCCACATCAATAACGATATCACCATTGCCATCAGGCGTAATTTGCGCGGTGTAAGTATTGGCATCGATGGGAGTAAAGGTACCAGCGCTCCCATAGGTGACACTAATATCACCAACCTCAAATCCTGTCACCGCTTCACTGAACTCAAACGTGACGGTAAATGAGGATAAGTTGCTCGTGGTTGGCTCATTCTGAATATCCACTGTGGGCACAGTGCCATCGTAGTTGGTGATGACTTGCGTTGCGACTGTGTTGCCGTTGCCACTCTCATCTTGGGCAACACCCGCTGCCACATCAATAGTAATATTGCCATGACCATTAGGCGTGATGCTCGCATTATAGGTAATGTTATCAGTTGTGCCAAAATTGCTCACACTACCATTGCTAACGGTGATATCGGCTTGAACAAACTCTGTGACCACCTCACTGAATTCAAAGGTGACAGGGTATGCAGTCAGCGTATTAACAAAGGGGGGAGCATTCTGAATGGTCACAGTGGGCAGGGTGCCATCGTAAGTGATGGTGTCTTGGGCGGCCTCGCTGTTATTCCCCGCCGCATCTTGAGCGGCATTGGCTAAGACATTGATGGTGATATTGCCGTTACCATCAGGTGTGATCTCTGCCGTATAGGTATCAGCATCAGTGGCTTGGAAATTGCTCACATTACCGTTACCAACAGCAATATCGGTTTGCTCAAATCCGGTGACGGTTTCGCTGAATTGAAAAGTGACGGTAAATGGAGATGTACTGCTTGTTGTCGGTGTATCTTGAATCGCGACGGTGGGCACGGCTCCATCGTAGGTAACACTGGCTTGTGGTGCCACTGTATTCCCATTTCCTGCCGCATCTTGGGCGGCATTTGCAGCGACATCAATGGCGATATTACCATTACCATCGGGTGTAATCTGTGCGGTGTAGGTATTCCCATCGATAGCCGTAAAGGTATCAGCGCCCCCATTGGTGACATTGATATCACCTACCTCAAAATCTGTGACGGTTTCACTAAATTCAAAGGTGGCGATAAAGGAAGATGTGTTGCTCGTGGCCGGTGTATTTTGAATGGCCACAGTGGGGGCCGTGGCATCATAGGTAATACTGGCTTGTGGCGCGGTTGTATTGCCATTCCCTGCCGCATCTTGGGCAGCATTTGCAGCAACATCAATGGTGATATTACCATTACCGTTAGGTGTGATCTCGGCGGTGTAAGTGTGGGCATCAACCGTTGTGATAGGGCCAACACTGCCATTGCCAACGGTGATATCGCCCTGCGCAAATCCGGTGACATCTTCACTAAACTCAAAGGTGACGGTAAATGGAGTTTGGTTGCTAGTGACATGTTCATTCTGAATCGCCACCGTCGGGACAGTGCCATCATAGGTGGTAGTCACTGGCGTAGCTGCTGTGTTGCCATTGCCGGCAGCATCTTGGGCTACGTTGGTGAAGACATTAATGGTGATATCACCATTGCCATCAGGTGTGATCTCGGCGGTATAAGTGTGGGCATCAACCGTTGTGATAGGGCCAACACTGCCATTGCCAACGGTGATATCGCTCTGTTCAAATCCGGTGACATCTTCACTGAATTCAAAGGTGGCGGTAAAGGAGGATTGGTTACCCGTGGCAGGCGCATTCAGAATGTCCACGGTGGGTGCAACTCCATCATAGGTAGTCGTGGCTTGTGGAGCGACCGTGTTGCTATTGCCAGCAGCATCTTGGGCGACTCCTGCGGCTACATTGATGGTGATATCGCCATTGCCATCGGGCGTAATCTCAGCGGTGTAGGTATGGGCATCAACCGTGGTGACAGGACCAACACTACCATTACCAACGGTGATATCGCCCTGCTCAAATCCGGTGACATCCTCGTTGAATTCAAAGGTGACCGTAAATGGAGCTTGATTGCCAATGAGGGGGGCATTTTGAATTGCTACAGTGGGAGCCGTGGCATCATAGGTGGTCGTGGCTTGTGAGGCCACCGTGTTGGCATTGCCAGCAGCATCTTGGGCGACTCCTGCGGCAACATCAATGGTGATATTACCATTACCATTGGGCGTAATGTCTGCGGTGTAGGTACTGGCATTCGTGCTTTGAAAGTTACCAATCGTTCCATTGGTGACAACAATATCGCCTTCTTCGAATCCGGTGACATCCTCACTGAACTGGAACGTGACGGGGTATGGGGTTGTTGTGTTGTTGGCCCAAGCAGGTTCACCTTGAATATCAACGCTAGGAGGGGTGGTATCTGGTGTTAGGGTCGTGAAACTCCAAGTGGTGGTGTTACTGATGCCTGCATAGTTATTGCCTGCAAGGTCTTGAATTGCCTCATTGTCAATTTGGACATAGTAGTTAGTTGTGTAGGTCAGGGGTGTTGTAGGGTTGATGGTTACAATGGTGTTGCTGACTGTGACTTGGGCCGTGGTGACATCAATGGTTTCCAGCAAAGTGCCATCAGCTTTGTAAATGGTAATGTTACCTGTGGCAGTTTTAACCGCTTCATTAAAGGTAAGGGTGAGATTGTCGTTGATGTCAATTTCAACGCCAGTGGTGCTGTAACCAGTCACTTCTGGAGGATTGGGATCGGCTGGTGGGGCTGTTTTGAAATCCCAAGTTGTGGTGTCGTTGATGCCTACATAGGTATTGCCGGAAAGATCCTTAAAGGCTCCATTGTCGATTTGAACGTAGTAAGACTGGTCTTTGGCAAGATTATTGGTTAAATCGATCGTGACAGTTGCGCCGCTGATGTTGACTTGGTTGCTGGTAACATCAATGGTATCCGCCACTGAATTATTGTCGGCATTTTTGATGTAGATATTGCCTGTGCCTTTCTGGATCGCTTCATTAAAGCCAATGGCAAGGGCTTCTCCTGTGGCAACGTCTGTGTCCCCATCACCGGGGGTTAACGTATTTAGTAGGTGGGTGGGCTTAACGTTATCTGCTCCCCCCGTAACGTTAAATGGGCCGGAGAAAGTTTGGGTGGTGGTGTCGTTCCTGGTCCAATTGCTTTTGTCGTTGATGGCCAGAAGAAGAGTGGAGCGATCGCCTGTTAGGATCGAACCATTATATTTCGCATTATCCACCTCATCAATCGAAACGGAGTTGATCCCATCACTCAGACCCTGTGGACGGGCTGACGTATTCTGAGAAATGGTTACACCATCCCAATAAGGATTGGTCCCATCTTGATTGTCGTTATTGATCGCTGCGATGAAGGCTGGGGCAGTGTCCGTCCCCTGGTAGGCAAGGATTTGATCACCGCCTGTAGATAATTCAAAGAGGCTAGTATTAATGCTACCTACCGATGCGGTAGACCCTGAAATGGTGATGACTGTGCCCGCAGCAACGACTTCGGTTGTAACCCAGGTAATCGTGCCATCTCCTGCGTTGTTAGAAAAACCAGAATTGTTGCTCAGCCAACCTCGATCAGTAAAGTGGATTTCCTCATTGGCAGCAATCTCTACAAGGGTCACAAAGGCGAAACTTTGGGTTTCATCAGCGTTGTATTGGACAAAACCAATATCTCCAGGGTTAAGACTCATGGAACTCTCCTTCCGGGTGGATAGATGCGAATGGACAGATGCGAATGGACAGATGCGATGCGTTCTGCTGTAAGCAGAGGGGTGTGAGCAGATAATGCTGTGAATGGTGGCGATCGCCCAATGCCCCGATTCATCCTTCCCGTATGCGAACACAACCATGAAGGCTGATCAGGCGGGCGACGCTGACCTCAGTTTTAATGTTCCCTGTCGTATCTTGGGGTAAACAGGTGTTATTACGTAATCTATAGAAAATCCGGAAACCTCTGATTATTAATTAACTCAACGGCTGGCCTTGTCTTCTGGGATGGCGAATTCATACCTGAGGCGCATTTGAGTAAAAGGAGACTTGGCCTATGCCGCTAGGGAGGCGAACGATAGTGGGTCGCTACAGAACTATCGTCTTGACTGCCATCAGTGATATCACGGCGTCTTTTGTAAAAAAACTACATCACTCCACTGCTTCACGTTGAGCGAGTTCCCAAATATGGGAGTTCATGGACATGACGAACAAGCTGTCTTAAATAAACATGACATTGATTTTGAGTTGGTCAAATCTCCCCATACCATTGCAGAAGTGAGTTCTAGGTAGAGCTTGAGCTAGCAAGGTAAGAGCTAATTTTGTACGATTGATGGCAAGGAGAAACTATGAATACGATGACGAAATGGATAGTCGGAGTGGCGATCGCCTTGGTAGTGCTGGTGGCGATCGCCCCCTTCGCGGTTAATGCCTGGATTGAATCTAAAATTAAGGTGCCTCCCGTTGATCCGGTAGACGTGGTGTGGGTCGATCAAAACTGGACCCCCGAAGAATGGCAATGGTGGTACCACGTTCCCCAAGGCTCCGCCTTTGAAGCCGTTATCCCCTATGACTGGTTCATCGCCCTGGAACAACCCACGCTCGATCCCCTATTGCAGGCAGTCCCCCCATTGATTGACCCCACCTTCATGGCAGGATTTGGGTTTTTCCCCGATGGTCCACGGCCTGATAACCCTGATGCGCTCCCTGTGGGCTTTGCCAAGTCAGAAAACTTTTGGAATCCTGTCAATAATCAAACCAATGACGTGGTTGGGTTTACCTGCGCCGCTTGTCATACTGGGCAAATCAATTTTCAGGGCAAGGGCATCCGTACCGAGGGCGGGCCTGCGGTGACCGATGTCAACAAGTTCAAAACTGCCACCGGGTTAGCCCTCTTCCTCACCCAGATTGATCCCTTCCGGTTTAACCGTTTTGCCCAAACTGTGCTGGGAGAAGACCTTACTTCAGACTCTAAAGCCAAGCTCAAAGCCGAGCTCAAAGCCCTGGTGGATGGAGCAAAACAACAGCAAACCTTGACCCAAAAGTTCTATCCTCCCGAGGGGTTTGCCCGATTGGACGCGCTCGATCGGATTGACAACTTTGTCTTTGGCGCCCAGCTAGCTCTAGAGAACTATCGGGTTGCTGATGCCCCTGTCAGTTACCCCCACATTTGGTCTGCGCCCTGGTTTGACTGGGTCCAGTATAATGGATCGGTGATGCAACCCATGACCCGCAATGCTGGGGAAGCGATGGGCGTATTCTCGCGAGTCCAGCTTGATCCCAATGCCCCAGAAGCAGAGCGATATCGCTCCAATGTGGATGTAGAAAATCTCTATAAAATCGAGAAGCTGATCGCCAAGGACAGCATTTTCACTGGGTTAGCCGCTCCCCAGTGGCCAGAAGAGATTCTAGGTCCGATTGACCCCGAAAAAGCAGCCCAAGGCAAAGAGCTGTATCAACAGAATTGCCAGCAATGTCACCTGCCACCGATGGACTCCGACCAGTTCATGGCTGCTGGAAACTGGACTACGTTGGCCTATATGAACCCAGATTATCTGCCTACGCTGGAGAAAATGAATCCTGAATATTACCAGGTGTTGGTAGACCAGAATCCTCAGTACCTCAAGGTGACGATGAAAAATCTCTATGACATCGGCACTGACCCAACCACCGCGAAAAATTGGTATGAAAGCACCATCAATATGAAGACCCTCATGGATCACCCCCCCAGCGAACAAGGGCCAGAGTATTTTGATGAACATGGGATCGTCAGGGCTGGGCAAGCGCTGCCTTTTGTGGTGAAGCAAACGGCTAACAAGCGTTACCAGGATTTGGGCATTCCCCCGGAACAGTGGGACGAACTGGATGGGGGCCGCCCCAATCTAGCACGAACACCCCTGGCCTATAAAGCCCGTCCACTCAATGGCATTTGGGCCACGCCCCCGTTTTTACACAATGGCTCTGTACCCAGCTTGTACGAAATGTTGGTGCCAGCAGCGGAACGGACCCAGACTTTCTATGTTGGTTCCAAGGAGTTTGATCCGACGGTTGTAGGCTATGACACGAGTGAGTTACCGGGTGGCACCTTGGTTGATACATCGCTTCCGGGCAACCTGAATACGGGGCACTCGTTTGAAGAGGGGATGGGACCGGGCATTATTGGGCCGGAATTGTCGGAAGCAGAACGATGGGCATTGGTGGAATATCTGAAAACGTTGTAGTCAGTATTTCTCATAAGCACAATCGCAGTCCTGATTACAGTCCCGATCACAATCACAGTTCCGATCGCAGTCAACAGAGAGGGCAAGAAAGATGCAATCACAAACCGTTGGAATGGCCGTTATTGGGGCAGGGCGCTGGGGCAATCATTTAGTCCGTAACTTTGCCCAACACCCTGATGCTCACCTGGTCGCCCTAGTCGATCCCCAGGAGGAGCGCTTGGAACAGTTGGCCCATAAGTACGCTCTGGAGGCGGATGGAGTATTAGTAACGAGTGACTGGACGGCAGTGGTGCAACGGCCTGATATAGATGGGGTGGCGATCGCCACTCCTGCCTCGACCCACGCTGACCTGATCCGCTCCGCCTTGGAACATGGCAAACATGTCCTTGTGGAGAAACCCATCACCTTGGAAGCCCCTCAAGCCTTGGAACTGTGTAAGTTAGCCCAGTCAGTACAGCGACAGCTAGTGATAGATCATACGTATTTATTTAATGCAGCGGTGGCCAAAGGCCAAACACTGGTGCAACAGGGCCAATTAGGTACCCTGCGCTACGGCTATGCCACCCGCACCCATCTAGCGCCTGTTCGTCATGACGTGGATGCCCTCTGGGACTTGGCGATTCATGATATCTCGATTTTCTGCCACTGGCTGAATGCCTACCCCACCCAGGTGCAAGCGCAGGGTACGGTGTGGTTGCAGCCTGCTAGAAGCGGAGGGAAAGAATTGACGGGGGAGAGTGATAGAGCGGGGGCGATCGCTTCTCTCTTCCCTCAAGGCCCATCCGATCTAGTTTGGGCAACCTTAACCTTCCCCAACCATATCCAACTCACCCTGCACTTGTGTTGGGCCAACCCAGATAAACAGCGCCGCCTCTGTCTAGTGGGCGATAAAGGCACCCTCGTCTTCGACGAACTCCGCACCGATGCCCCTCTAGTGCTGAATGTAGGAGAATTCGATCGCCAATCGACCCCTCGCGGCATTCACTTTGCGCCAACACAACCGCCGCCCCAAGTCATCCCATTGGAACCTGTGGAACCCTTACGCCATGTGTGTGATCATTTTCTAGATTGCGTTCGCCGAAACCAACCCTCTACGCTTTCTTCTGGGCAACTCGGAGCTAAATTTGTGGAGATTCTCACTGCCATTACTGAATCGCTCAATCAAGGAGGCATCCCGATCGCCATCACCCTTGAGCCTTAAAGCCCAGTTCCTTTGGCCCAGTTCCTTTGGCCCAGTCCCCTGGGTCCGGTTCTTTGGGACCAGTTCCTTTAGTCTAACCCCTTTGGCGTCATGCCCAGAAGCTCTTAACATTGGATTAAATACAAGGCATTACAATCTGCCTTTGATGGATCAGGCCAACGAGCAGGAGCAATACCGTGACACCATTTGATGACGGCCAAGGGCCAAAGGACTGGCTAGAAGCTGAAATTGAAGATACCCTGGACGAAGATTTTGAAATTGATCTGGAGGATGCCCTCCTCTCACTAGAAATCAAGAAAATCTACCAGGCTAAGCACCAAAATACCTTACCTCGCAAAGAGTACTTTTTAAGTTTGCTTAAGCTGCAAGCTGAACTGATTAAACTTCATGACTGGGTGCAAGAGACACAGGCAAAAATTGTAGTTATCTTCGAGGGGCGAGATTCTGCTGGAAAAGGCGGGGTGATTAAACGGATTGCCCAGCGTTTGGACCCCCGCGTATGCCGAGTCGTTGCCCTGCCTAAGCCCACCGACCGAGAGCAAACCCAATGGTACTTTCAGCGTTACGTTCCTCATCTTCCGGCAGGCGGTGAAATGGTTTTGTTCGATCGCTCTTGGTATAACCGAGCCGGAGTGGAGAAGGTGATGGGCTTTGCTAGCGATGAGCAGGTGGAATCCTTTTTTCGGGATGTACCTGAGTTTGAACGGATGCTGGTTCGCTCCGGCATCACTTTGATTAAGTATTGGTTTTCCATTACGGACGATGAACAGCAACTGCGGTTCTTTATGCGAATTCATGATCCGCTCAAACAGTGGAAATTGAGTCCGATGGACTTGCAATCGCGGATTCGTTGGGAAGACTACACCAAAGCGAAAGAGGTGATGTTGGCCCGGACCAATATTCCAGAAGCTCCCTGGTGGATTGTGCCTGCCAACGACAAGAAACGAGCGCGGCTCAACTGTATTCAGCACTTGCTTGACCAGATTCCCTACAAAGAAGTGGCTCGTGAAACGGTTCAGCTTCCTAAGCGAGTATTCAACACAGATTATGAGCGGGGTGAGTTACCAGGGGAGCTATATATTCCCCAAGTTTTTTAGTAACCCTCCATAAAGTTAAATCTAGCTGTAATGTAGGAGTGGTTTATGTTGCCCTATTGACCACTCGTCCTTGCCAGATGCAGAGTCTTGGCCACTAGGCAACTGTTCAAGCTTGCATCTTTGGGCTAGGGCTTGGAGCGAGAGCACCACAAAACGGTGCCATGCACCTATGTGAGAACGGTCTATCCACACTCTTTTTGGGATTTTTGGAATACAGGGTACCCAGGCTACATAGATAACTGGAAACGGTGCGTTATCATGCATCCTAGTCATTGGCTTGAGGGCGAGGTTGTAGCCCAGAACTCCAGCTTCTTTGAGAATCTGGGGGTTCTGAAGTCAGCTTATTTCAGTGACATTGGGCTTTAGGTAGGCATCCATAGAGACAAGAGACACCAACAAACACAGGAGTATCCCGTGAACGTTGATCGCGATTATTCCCCTTCCAATGGCGTTGTATTATTGGCCAGTATGATCGGGCTGACTGTTCTGATTGCTGGGACCCATTTCATTTACTCCTTTTTCCAAACCATGCGCTCACCCTCCCATCTTTTGACGGATCCATTTCTACAGTTACCCACGGCCTCGTCGGTCAAAGTAGTGTGGTTTACCGAATTTGCGGGGTCACAACACACGATCGAATATGGGGACAATCTGGAGCGGTCCCTCCCCGCCACCACGATTCAACTGAGTCGTACCCGTGAAGATGCCAAATCCTATGTGGGCGATCAAGCGGGAGATGGCACGGTGTATACCCAGCCAATCTACCGAGCGGTATGGCGGCATGAAATCACGGTCCCCAATTTAGTGCCCAATCAGCGCCTCCCCTATCGGGTGGTGAGTGTGGATGATCAGGGGCGATCGCACACCAGCGACACGTTCACCCTCAGCGCCTTGCCCCCCAGCGGGACTCCCCTCAATATCCTCTTGACTTCAGACCACCAGCTCATGCCCTTAACCCCGGTGAATTTGCAACTGGTGGAGCAAACCGTGGACACCATTGATGCGGTATTCCTGGCGGGAGATTTAGTCAATATCCCCGATCGGGCCTCGGAATGGTTTGATGACAATCGCGGTCGCGCTTTCTTCCCAGCCCTGCAAGGCCGATCCACAGCAATCGTGGAGAAAAATGGCATGGTAACTCCCTACCAAGGCGGCGCGTTGATCCAGTCTGCCCCCCTATTTCCCGCCCTTGGCAACCATGAGGTAATGGGGCGTTGGTCAATGGAGCAAGGGTTGAACCACCAATTTAATGATCCGGTGCCCGTGGCGATCGCGACCCAACGCTACCAGGAAAGTCTCGCAGCAGGCACCCTCCCCCCAACCGTGGATGATGACGGAACTGCCTGGATTACCAACCAATCCTTTAACACCATCACCTACGATGAAATTTTTTCATTGCCCCAAAATCCCCAAGGACATTCGAAATACTATGCTGTGACCGTGGGTGATGTGCGCCTCGTCGTTCTCTACGCGACGAATATCTGGCGATCGCCCAGCCTAGGAGCCAATACTAGAGGACGATATCGAGAAGCCGATGCGGACCTGGCCCACCCGGCCCAGTGGGGATATGGCCAGCATATTTTTGAACCGATTGGCCCAGGAAGCGACCAGTACCGCTGGCTCCAGCAGGAACTCCAATCCCCCGCCTATACCGAGGCCAAGTACAAAATCGCCATGTTTCACCATCCTCCCCACACCCTGGGAGATAACATCGTCCCCGCCTACACCGATCCGGTGCAAACCATTGATCGGTTTGCAGACGGCAGCATCAAGGCGGTGCGGTACGAGTACCCCAAGGAAACCGATTATTTGATTCGGGATGTGGTGCCACTGCTGGAATCAGCCGGAGTTGATCTGGTCTTTTTCGGTCATTCCCATTTGTGGAACCGATTTACCAATGAGCAGGGCACCCACTTCCTGGAATCGTCAAATGTGGGCAATTCCTACGGCGCTTTTTTACGAAAGGTAAAGGATGGCCAAGAAGAGGGCGATCGCCGCCCCATTCCCATTGGCTACCAAGAGGACTATCATCCCTGGGGCGACCCCAACGGTCTAACCCCCGTCATGCCTACCCTTGCCCCCCTATTGGATGACACAGGTGAGCCTCAGCCCTACATCGCCAGCAATGACATCACCGTCTTCACGATCTTCAATACAGAAACAGGCATCGTCAGTAGCTATCGCTTTGACCTGCGCACCCCTGATCAGCCCGTGGTCAAATTCGATGAATTTTCCCTAAACTAAACTGTCTCCTAGTTAGGCCGCTCGCTGACTAGATTCTCAGCAGCAGCCTCAGCATCTAGTTCCTCTTGGGAGGGTAAATCCTGCTTGATAGTGAGGTAACGAATGACATCCTCTGCTAAGCGCATGGTGCGTTCCATTGCCTTAATTGCCTCTCCGGGAGCCAGATAATTCATCTGGATGTAGACTCCTTCTCGAAAGCGATCAATTTCGTAGGCCAGACGGCGTTTACCCCGATGCTGGGTTTCAATTTCGGTGGCACCATTGTCAATCAGGAGGGTTTGATACTTCGTGATTGACTGGTCAGTCTGATCTTCGCTCATATCTGGGCGAAGGATGTACATGGTTTCGTAGGATTGCATGGAAGAATGAATCTCCTTATGGACAAATGGCCTGCTATCCAGTGAGACACCGCATCCATCAGGATGCTGGAAAGTATCTCTCGAAAATTCTTCGAGAAAATTTTTCTACTGAAAAGCTTGGCAAGGATTCTTTATTGTACAGCATCAAAGGATTGATTTGCTAGACACTTCTCGCCTACTCTAATTCAGGTGCGACCTCTCACTGGAGTCGCGATCGCTATTGATCCGTTAAGACTTTATCGATCACCACTTTATTCGTCAACACTCATGGAGTCAGGAATTATGGCACAACGTTATGTCCGAATTCAAACTCAAACAGGGCAGGTCCATTACGGGCTGTTAGAGGTGGATCGCTGTGTGCGGCTCTTGGACGCACCACCTTGGCTGAAGGGACAACCCACGGATCGGGTATTATCTCAGACGGATTATCAACTGATGATTCCCTGTGCACCATCCAAAATTATCGCGGTGGGGAAAAACTACCGCAAACATGCTGCCGAGATGAATTCTCAGGTGCCGGCAGAACCCCTACTGTTTATCAAGCCCTCCACCACGCTAACGGCGACTCAATCCCCGGTACTCTATCCGCCCCAGTCCCAGCGGGTCGATTATGAGGGTGAGCTAGCGGTGGTGATTGGCGATCGCTGTACGGACTGTTCCCCCGATGAAGCTCTCGGCAAAATCTGGGGATACACTATTGCCAATGATGTCACCGCCAGAGATTTGCAGCGCAGCGACCACCAGTGGACCCGTGCCAAAGGGTTTGATACTTTTTGTCCCCTGGGACCGTGGATAGTCCGAGAGTTACCCGCTGGGGCACGACTCGAAACCTTTGTGAACAATGATCCCACCCCAGTCCAATCCGCCTCAATTGATGACATGGTGTTTGCCCCTGACGTTCTCGTGTCCTATATCAGCCAGGTGATGACGCTGTTGCCGGGGGATGTGGTACTGACCGGAACACCAGAAGGGGTGGGTCCGGTACAAGTGGGCGATCGCATTCAAGTCACCATTGAGGGCATCGGCACCCTGGAAAATACGATCGCGTCTCGTCCCCGCCCCGTCTTCCAGCAGACCCTTGATAACGCGGGATTAAAGGACGAAATCGAGACTGAAGCCACCCAAACTAAAACCAATCAAGCCTAGGGCACTTGACCATAGACAATATCCGAAATGGTAGGAATTTCCGCATATTTGCCCGTTGCCGACTGAATCATGGAGTAGACGCAAATCGCTGCGGTTCCCAAGAATAACCCACTACCCACAAGCAAAGTTAGAGGAGATAAGTCAAATCTCAACGGTTGTGTGATCGGGAGAACCAACCCCTGCCACACGATGGCAAACAAACTCAACGCAATCCCAACCAAAATGGCTTGCATTGTATTAAAACGAACAAAATGGCGAATGCTTTCGTTACGGACAACCGCCACAATTAAGACAATGAATACGAGAAAGTCACCCAGACCGAAGGGCGCAATCACCCTAGTAATAGACAAGTAAAAACCTGCGACAAGATCAATGGGGAAGAGAACTAAGTCAAGGAAGGGAAGATACTGTGCCCAAAAAGAAATGATCGACCTTGCAAACACAGAACCACCAAGGTTAACCCCCCAATACAGTAGTGTATAAGCTCTAATCAACGGTAAAAGATAAACCAGACAGGCGAAAAAACGATCTTGCGTCGTCGTGTGGCTACGCCATACCATGCAAATTGTCTCCCTCGCAACGGTAACGCCCTTGATTGTATCAACTTCTTTACAGGAGGCGCGGGATACAACCCCAACTCTCAGAGATTAAGAGACATGTAAGGAGGGACATGAAGAAACGCTGGTTAGTGGATGTCGGCCACCCTAAAGCCCATTTGGCATTCGTACTGAGCGGGGCAATCGCTCCCACCCTCTGCCAGATTATTGGATGAGCGACCACAGAGCAGCTTCCCTCCCCGCCACCGAGGTTGTCCCTGTTGCGTTGCCATCAAACACCCTGGGCAAACCATCTGCGGCGAAATGACCTGCTCCTTCATGAGGATGACCAGCATAATAAGCACCTCCAAGAATTTTTTAATGATTCTATTTTAGGGGATGGTTAAAGGCACTGTCCTCCCTTCACAAGTAAAGTTAACCATTTTGCCGTTGAAAACTGCTGTTTGCCTGTCAAAGACACGTTAGGATATGAAGCTGGTGTGTGTGTCTGGTCTGGCTTAGGCCACAGAACGAAGACACAGAACTTGAAAGACTTGATTTGGAATACTCAAAAGGAGCGTCGTCATGACCCAAACCAGCGCTGATTATCTGGCTCACACTGATGCTACAGTCGCTCAAATCCTCCAGCGCGAGTTGCAGCGTCAACAAGAACATTTGGAACTAATCGCCAGTGAGAACTTTGCCTCTCCAGCCGTCATGGCCGCTCAAGGATCGGTTTTGACCAACAAGTACGCCGAAGGTCTACCGGGTAAACGCTACTACGGTGGGTGTGAATTTATCGATGAGGTAGAACAGTTGGCCATCGATCGGGCCAAGGAATTATTTGGTGCGGCCCATGCCAATGTCCAGCCCCACTCTGGTGCTCAGGCCAATTTTGCGGTCTTTTTAGCGCTCCTCCGTCCCGGCGACAAAATCATGGGCATGGATCTATCCCACGGAGGACACTTAACTCACGGGTCTCCGGTGAATGTCTCTGGTAAATGGTTTGAGGTGAAGCACTACGGGGTGAGTAAAGAGACTGAGCAGCTCGATTATGACCAAGTGCGTGAACTGGCATTGGCCTATGAACCCAAGTTATTAATCTGTGGTTATTCCGCTTATCCCCGCACCATCCAGTTTGACAAGCTGAGAGCGATCGCCGACGAAGTGGGAGCCTTACTGATGGCAGACATTGCCCACATTGCGGGGTTAGTGGCCACGGGACATCATCCCAATCCTTTGCCCCATTGTGATGTCGTCACCACCACGACCCACAAAACCCTGCGCGGCCCACGGGGCGGTTTGATTATGACCCGCGATCCAGAACTGGGCAAGAAATTCGACAAGGCCGTCTTTCCTGGTACCCAAGGTGGTCCCTTAGAACACGTCATTGCGGCTAAAGCCGTGGCCTTTGGGGAAGCACTTCAGCCTGCATTTAAGGCATATTCCGGCCAAGTGATTGCCAATGCCCAGGCAATGGCGGCTCAGCTTCAGGAACGGGGAATCAAAATTGTTTCCGGTGGCACCGATAATCATGTGGTGTTGCTGGACCTGCGCTCCATTGGTATGACCGGGAAAGAGGCCGATAAATTGGTCAGCGGCGTGAAGATTACGGCCAACAAAAATACCGTGCCGTTTGACCCTGAGTCTCCCTTTGTCACCAGTGGGTTACGCCTAGGGTCTCCCGCCATGACGACGCGGGGCATGGGTGTTGCGGAATTTAGGGAGATTGCCGATATTATCGCCGATCGCTTGTTGAACCCAGAGGATGAGGCGATCGCCACTACCTGCCAAGAACGGGTCAGCGCCCTCTGCCGTCAATTTCCTCTCTATCCCCACCTAGGTCAATAGGCTAGCAGGTTAGATTATCTTTACCAGAAATCAACTTAACTGGGGTGAGTTCCGTGGAAAATTCACCCCGTATTTTGGTAACGTCAGTCCCTACAATCAACAAGTAATGTATCCCCTATCCTGTTCAGATTCAACTTTATTGCACATATAAATAAGCAATCCTTGTCCTCCCCAATGATGCAAATTGATCAATGGGGGACAACTTGGAGTAGCATTGCAGTGGTCTTTTCCACAGCCTCAGTCTTCTGTTGATGAGTTTTCGGAAAGCATCTACAGTTCAGCTACACTAAACACGGATTTGTTGTGACTCTGAATACCATTGCCACCACCACCAACAATTACGATCAGCTTTATCATCTAGCCGCATTCTTGATGTCTGCTTCGGTTGTCCTCATCAGCACCCCAATTGTGCGAGTGCTCGGGTTGCAGCAAGGCCAAGTGGATCTACCCAATGACCGCAAGATGCACGAGCGTCCCATGGTGCGTTTGGGCGGGATCTCTATTTTTCTGGGCGTGTTGGTGGCATTGTTGACAATTTGGTGGAGCGGGGGCTTTAGTATTCTTCCTCCAGAACAAGAATATGAAATTTGGGGGGTGACCATTGGTGGGTTATTCTTCTTCCTCATTGGCTTGGCGGATGATTTCTTTGATTTGTCTCCAATCACCCGATTAGCGCTGCAATTTGTCGTCGCGGGAGGAGCTTGGTATGTGGGAGTCCAAATCACGTTTATCAATGTGCCCTTTGAGGGCATGGTCCCCTTACCCACTGCGGTCAGTTGCTTGGTGACCATAATCTGGCTGGTGGGGATGGCCAATGCGATTAACTGGATTGATGGCCTCGATGGCTTGGCCGCAGGGGTATGTGGCATTGCGGCGGTTGTCATGTTAATTGTCAGTCTTTTCGTCAAGCAACCGGACGCGGCCCTGATTGTAGCGGCATTGGCCGGGGGATGTCTGGGCTTTCTACGCTATAACTTCAATCCGGCCCAAATCTTTATGGGAGATGGCGGTGCTTACTATCTGGGATTTACTTTGGCGGGAGTGGGGGTGATTGGTGTCCTCAAAGGAGTGACAACAGTGGCGGTGTTGCTGCCTGTGCTGATTCTGGCAGTGCCCATTTTCGACATGTCGGCAGTGATTATCGATCGCCTCCGCAGTGGCAAATCCCCTTTCATCGCGGATAAGCGCCATTTGCACCATCGCCTGTTACAGGCAGGTCTCTCCCATCGGTCCACCGTTTTGTTTATCTATGCGCTGACGACCTGGGTCGGTAGTCTGGCCTTGGCGATCGCCCGCGTTCCCAGCGGCATCATTTATGCCAGTGCAGCCACGGCCCTTCTCTGTTATGGTTGTTGGCGGGTCCGGTGCGTCGCCCGACAGTAGCTGGACCTGAGAAATTCCCTGGAGCAGCAGTGCCGATCGCTGCCCTCTGTCGGGCTAGTTGACGAAGCGTAGGATGGAACGGTAACACCCACATGGACAAGAGTATCAACAACAGCGCTGAAGTGATTTGTGTGGGCACCGAATTACTGTTGGGTGATATCCTCAACAGCAATGCTCAGTATTTAGCCCAACAATTGGCCACCCTGGGCATTCCCCATTACTACCAAACTGTAGTGGGCGATAACCCCCAACGGCTACAGGAGGCGATCGCCATTGCCAGCGATCGCGCCCAACTCCTAATCTTTACCGGAGGTCTTGGCCCTACTCCAGATGACCTTACCACCGAAACCCTGGCTGATTTTTTTGGCGATCGCCTCGTCGAGCGTCCGGAAATTCTGGCCGACCTGACCGAAAAATTTGCCCACCGGGGACGACCCATGACCCCCAGCAACCGCAAACAAGCCCTGGCCCCAGAGTCATCCCAAATTTTGACCAATCCATTAGGTAGTGCCCCAGGAATCATCTGGCAACCCCGCCCCAATCTCACCATTCTCACCTTTCCCGGTGTGCCCAGGGAAATGCACGCCATGTGGGAGCAAGTTGCTGTTCCCTACCTTAAAGAAAATGGCTGGGTGCAACAGATCATCTACAGCCGTACCCTCCGGCATTGGGGTGTGACAGAATCCGGCCTAGCTGAGCGGGTCAGTGAATTTTTTGACCTGAAGAACCCCACGGTTGCGCCCTATGCCAGTAAAGGCGAAGTACGACTGCGAATTTCAGCCCAATCCCCCTCGGAAGCTGAGGCTCTTGCTTTGATCACTCCCGTGGAACAGCAACTCCGCCAACGCATTGGGGACGATTGTTTTGGCAGCGACAGTGACACCCTCAGTTCCGTAGTGGGCCAACTCTTGCGCCAACATCAACACACCATCGCGGTGGCCGAATCTTGTACAGGTGGCGGGTTAGGCCATGCCTTCACCTCGATGGCAGGCAGCTCCAGCTATTTTGGCGGCGGCGTGATCGCCTACAGTAATGCGGTCAAAGAAACCCTCCTGAAGGTGAGTGCGATGGACCTAGCAGAACAGGGAGCGGTCAGCCATCCTGTGGCCCAACAAATGGCCTTGGGGGTGCGCGATCGCCTCAAAACCACTTGGGGGATCAGTATTACAGGCATCGCTGGACCGGACGGCGGCACCGAAACCAAACCTGTGGGCCTAGTTTATATTGGCTTAGCTGGACCTAACGGATATCTAGACAGTCAAGCCTATCGGTTTGCCGCCTATCGAGGCCGCGACTGGGTCCGCTGGCTCAGTACTTGCACGGCACTAGATCAATTGCGTCGGCAATTTCTCAGATAAAGCCTCACTGTGTTAAGATAAGTAAACATTTCGTCATAGATTTCTCACTTAGACCTATCCGGAAGCTAAAGAGCGTTGGCTCTAGGTCTTCCATAGTGCACACGTCACTTGGGTTATATGGAGATGAGTTTGCCCTCAGATCCTTGCTCGGCTGTATCGCCTTGATCATTTGAGAAAATTCGCTATTATGAAATGAAGACGCACTGTCTCAATTTTAAGGTCTCAAGGTCTTAAATTAATGCAGGTTGAACTCCAGCGGTGTGATAGTGCAAATCTTGACGTTTATATAGGGAGCTACTTAGCCAATGGACTTCATCGAAGAGATGCTGGATAAGCTGAGGGAACTCGTTCGTAAATTGTTAGATTCACTGCTGGGACCACAGCCCGAAGCTGAGCCAGAGTTGATTCCGATTCCTGTGAACGAAAAGCGAAGCCGCCAACGGTTTTGAAAACGGTCGAGCGTCAATAACTTTAGGAACAAACTATAAAATAGCAAAGCCATTGCTCCTTTAGAATCCATAGGATAAGAATCTTGTTTAGTATTCTGGTTCTCCACGGGCCTAATTTGAACTTGCTAGGCTGGCGTGAGCCTGCCGTCTATGGTTATTCCACCCTGAGTGAGATCAACGCTAAACTGACTTCGGTCGCAGACCAGCTAGGAGTTAAGTTGGCAGCATTGCAGTCCAACTACGAGGGAGCTTTGGTGGATGCCATCCACGATGCTCGTGGTATTCATGATGGCATCGTCATCAATGCTGGGGCTTACACCCACACCAGCATAGCGCTCCGGGATGCGATCGCTGGTGTGGCACTTCCCACTGTGGAGGTCCACCTCAGCAATGTCTACAAGCGGGAAAGCTTCCGTCATCATTCTTACATTGCCCCTGTGGTTCTAGGGCAGATCAGTGGATTTGGTGCCCAGAGCTATGAGTTGGGCCTTCATGCCCTAGTGTCTCACTTGCAGCAACTGCCTAGAGACCCGAGTTGACCCTAGGTGATTTCCGAGAAAAAATATACCGCTGTAGCTGTAGGGTGCTGTATGGCCCAAAGGGCATACCAGAAAAGCGCCAGCGTAGCGCACCGCAGGTTGGTAATTTTTTTACAAGAAATGGCCCTAACGCCACAGATGATCCCATCGCTCACTGGCCCACTTCGGGAAAGTAGTGAGTCATAACCGCTGCATAAGCTGCGTTGACCTGCTGGGCGTATTCCTTGCTCCCTCCTGCGTCAGGATGGGCAGCCTTCATGGCTTGTCGGTAAGCCCGTTTAATCGTTTCGACGGTGATAGGAGTAAACGGACCCAAGTCCAGCATTGCTTGGTAATCGCGCAAGGTGGGGCCAGAGGAGGGGTTTCCCACTCGGTAACCAGCATTGTAACCGGGATCGGAAGACGACCGTTCTGCCTGATTAGAACTATAGCTTTGGCGAGTCGGTGACACAAGATATTCAAGGGCGGCGATCGCTTCAGTTTCCCAGCCCAGTAATTGAAAAATAGGGTGGTTGCGATCGCCCAACAATGCCCACAATTGTTGAAGTTCCGGTAGCCAGGAATGGTCTGGGTTATGAGCGATTTGGCGTAGGGCCTCCATCGCTGAATATCCACCCAATTGATACAGGTAGTAGGAATCACCCGTTTTGGGGTCAATGTGTTGGCCAAATTGTTGCAAAATATCAGCTCCATCGTCTCCAATGCCGTTGCCGCCTCGGATCAACTGGTACAAATCCGCCAAGGTGGGGCACAGTTCCCAGATCCAATCAAATTCGCACAAGGCAATCCAGTCGGGAGTTTCCTGCAACGGGGCTTCAGCATTGGCATCCCGGTAACTCGCGCTGTATTTTTCATACTCTCCCACAGTGCCCCAAGCGGCCTCAATCCGTTCTAGCCACTCTTCATTGCTTTGGGGAACTGGAGGAGAGACATCAAAATCGGCCACATCCAGTTCCGCAATATAATCGGCCAAGTTCTCCACCTGATCTTGCAGATCGTCCAACTGTTGCTGGAGAGGGGCGATCGCCATCGCTAGCTGGTGGGGTAACTGCTGGGCAAGATACTGAGTGAGGTACTGGCCAAGATGATGTTGGGTTTGGCCCTGCATCTGGCGCATCAAAGCCGTGGCCAAGGCTTGTACTTGGGCTTGGCCGGACCCTGGAGCCGTAGACGATACAGGCGGCTGGCTGCTCCCCGATTTGGGCCGAGCCTGAGAGGTGACAAGCAGCGAATCGAGCTTTGTATCTAGCGCTTGCACTCGTTGCAGCAAAGCCGCCACTGTTTGCCCCATCGACGCTTCTGGCAGGGTGCTGGTAGGAGACAAACCACTGGGATGGGTACCATTGTTGGCAGAAGAGGCTTTGGGGGAAGGGTTTGAGGAGGGCTTTGGGGGGATCTCTGAGGCAAACATGGGATCTCCAACTTTGGGTTTGGTGTAAAGGAAGCGATCGCCCTCCTTCGGGGTATAAATCAACATATCCGCCTCAGTCCCCAATATCCCTGAGCGAAACACCAAGGCAATCTTCCCCTTGCCATAGTCTACCCGACCTGCTATCCAACCATCGATCAAGGGTTGGCACACATCCGCCGCACAAACCTCCGTTGGTGTTTGCACCACGCGACAGCCCGTCTTTGTTTCCCGTAAAAAGCGCTGGGACAAAAACACAAGGGCATCTTCCAGACTATTTGCCTGAAGGCCAATACTGGCTTTGAGAGACTTCAGTGCCATCTGTCAAACCGTCGAGTAAAACGCCACCAATAAAATACATAACCTGTAAAACACACCACCAGAATCATCCTGTTCATCAGATATCTAGATTGAGATTGATTTGGATTTAGACGCTTAAACCTAAGCTGAGCAACATATAGCGGGATGCTGGGGCACTCTACACTCCAGCATCTCAGCTTAAAATATAAGCCCAATCCATCAAGTTGTAGCCAATGATGCGACCCCAACTACGTCAGAATTGTTACTATTCTCTATAAATCTAAACGCTTATACTTGACAACAATGCATTGAGGAGTGTGTCCGTGAACGCGGCTGAACAAGCAAAAAGTGTAGATACCGCTAGCAAGATAGCAGCAGTGGTCAATCATTTCAAGGCTGAGTTTCCCGATGCTAGGGCTGATCTTAAACCATGGGCCAATGATCAGGATACCCGTGAGTTGGTCGATCCCGACTCCATCGATATTGGTTTCCATTTACCCGGCTTTAGCCACCGTTTCCAAAGCCGGAGCATTCTAGTCCAAATTCGCCTGTGTAGCGATCGCGAACTCACTGCTCAATCTAATTCCACTGCCCAACCCCACTGCCATTCTGAGCCTCGTGCCATCGGTATGGAAGTGGCCGGATTTGATCACCGTGGTAAACAATGGCAACTGTCCACCATCGACCGCTGGCAAGTCGAAGGCAACACTTCTCCCAATCCTGATATCCAAGATCAGTTGAGACGCTTCTGTCGCCACGTTTTCGAGTTGTTCAATGGTCCCCACCCTGATCTGTCCACCACTAGGCCATAAACTCCCAAAAGCTCACCTCCTAAGCCAGAAACCATGACACACCTCGCCTTTCACCCATGACTTCAGCCTCCCGATTTATCCCCCCGCTTTAGCTCCGGTTCAGCACCCTGGTAGTGTTCACCTTTTCGCCCCTTCTTCCTGAGGCAGAGGAGACCAGGGCGAGAGGACCAGGGCGAGAGGACCAGGGCGAGAGGGGTTAGACGAGGTAAATTTTTCCAAAAAAATATTAAATAATGCAACGATTGTGACTCCTGCCAAACGCTCATTTCGGCCTGTTGTTGCAAAGCTTAAGAATGTCTGTAACCTATGCTCAGAGGTCAGTTCAGATCTCTAAACGTGATACCCTCAGGCAGAGCATAAGTGACAAAGTACACAAAAAATTGGTATTCAAATATTTACCTTTACCACTCTTAGAATTGAAAAGGGGTCTATCACTTAGGCAAAATAAAGGGTGAAGCAATATGGTGAAGTAATATTACTGAAGCTGTATTAAATAATATTGCGGCAATATTGCGATGCCATTGTGTATCCCTTAGGGTTGCCTTGCCATCCCCACCCCATAACAGTACAAAATGTTACAGGAATCGTTAGATTAACGGAGCGTAAGTCAATTGGAAGCGAATAAAGAAAAAATATTGGTTGTGGATGATGAAGCTAGTATTCGACGGATTTTGGAAACTCGCCTGTCGATGATTGGCTACGAAGTAGTCACAGCCGCTGACGGAGAGGAGGCCCTAGACACGTTCCGCGATGCAATTCCTGACCTAGTTGTGCTGGATGTGATGATGCCCAAGTTAGATGGGTATGGCGTGTGCCAGGAACTCCGCAAAGAATCTGATGTCCCCATTATCATGCTAACGGCCTTGGGAGACGTGGCCGATCGGATTACGGGCTTGGAGCTAGGTGCCGATGATTATGTCGTCAAACCCTTTTCACCCAAGGAATTAGAAGCTCGCATTCGTTCCGTATTGCGACGGGTGGACAAGGCAACGAGTACGGGCATTCCTAGCTCTGGCATTATTCAGGTGGGTAATTTACGAATTGACACGAATAAGCGCCAAGTTTACAAAGGGGGGGAACGGATTCGGCTGACGGGGATGGAGTTTAGTTTACTGGAACTGTTAGTCGGGCGATCGGGTGAGCCTTTCTCCCGATCTGAAATCTTGCAGGAAGTGTGGGGCTATACGCCAGAACGCCACGTTGATACGCGGGTGGTGGACGTTCACATTTCCCGGTTACGGGCCAAGTTGGAAGATGATCCGAGTAATCCCGAATTAATTTTGACTGCACGGGGCACCGGGTATCTATTCCAGCGCATTGTAGAGCCGGGGGAAGAACCCTAAGCGTTGTTACTCTCCTTTAAGAGTAGATTCTAGTGACTGGGCATCCATATCGCCAAAATGATTCGGGTCCATCGTTGTGAGGGGGAGTCCATCTGATAAGATCTTTGAGGCTTTCTTAATCACAAGGTCCAATGGGGTCAACTCAAGTACGAATCGCACTGGATGCGATGGGGGGCGATTATGCTCCTGATGAAATTGTTATCGGTGCAGTCAGGGCACGGGACGAGTTGGGGGTACAGGTGCTACTGGTAGGCGACCCCCAGGCGATCGCCATGGCCTTTGATGCCAGCGGCTATGACTCGACAGGAATGGAGATTGTTCCGGCTGATGAGATCATTGGCATGGATGAGGAACCTTTGCAGTCGGTGCGGCGCAAACCAAAATCGTCGATTAACATAGCAATGAACTTGGTCAAGCAAGACCAGGCCGATGCCATGATTTCGGCGGGGCATTCCGGTGCTGTGATGGCTTCAGCCCTCCTTCGTCTGGGTCGGTTAAAAGGGATTGATCGTCCTGCCATTGGGGCCGTGTTCCCCACCGTTCAATCTGACAAACCCGTTTTGATCCTAGATGTGGGAGCCAACGTCGATTGTCGACCCAAGTTTTTGGAGCAGTTTGCCATCATGGGGTCCGTCTACTCCCGGAGTGTGTTGGGTCGCCCTAATCCTCAGGTGGGACTGCTCAATATTGGTGAGGAGTCGTCAAAAGGGAATGATTTAGCTCTGCGGGCCTATAGCCGTTTAGAAAAAAATACCAGCATCACCTTCAAGGGTAATGCGGAAGGGCGGGATGTGTTGTCGGGCGACTTTGATGTGATCGTTTGTGACGGATTTGTTGGCAACGTGCTGCTCAAATTTGCCGAGGCCGTTGGTGGCTCATTACTACAAATTATTAAGGAAGAGTTGCCCAAAGGGGTGAACGGCAAGGTGGGGGCAGCCATTCTCAAGCCCAATCTGCGTCAGATTAAGCGACGGATGGATCATACAGAATATGGCGGAGGCTTGCTGTTGGGGGTGAATGGGGTTTGCATCATTGGTCATGGGAGTTCTCGTGCGGCTTCAGTGTTCAATGCGATTCGGATTGCCAAAGAAGCGGTAGAGCAGCAGGTACTGGTGCAAATGCAATCGTTACCCCAAAAAGTGGCAGCAGGCGTGGCCGAGCCTTCTGAGGATGAGTAGCGATCGCCAGCAGGTGAGATCAAGTTAGCAAGTCAGCCCTAGGGCGGAGAGTGAGGATGGAAAACGTTGGACATGGCGTGGCGATTTTAGGGAGTGGTTCAGCCACTCCAGCCCAATCACTAGATAACGCGGGCATGAGTCAAATGGTGGAGACCTCGGATGAGTGGATCGCCTCGCGGACAGGGATTCGGCAGCGGCGACTGGTCTCGCCATCAGAATCCCTGGTGTCCCTAGCTGCTCAAGCCGCAGAGGGAGCGATCTCCAGGGCCAACCTCCAACCCAGTGACATCGATTTGGTTCTTCTTGCGACCTCTACCCCTGATGATTTGTTTGGTAGTGCCAGCAAGGTGCAAGCAGCCATTGGAGCCACTCAAGCGGTGGCCTTTGACCTGACAGCAGCCTGTTCGGGGTTTATCTTTGGCATGGTAACAGCAGCTCAGTTTATCCGTACTGGGGTGTACCAAAATGTGCTGTTAATTGGGGCAGATGTGTTGTCTCGCTGGGTGGACTGGAGCGATCGTCGCACTTGTGTTTTGTTTGGCGACGGGGCCGGGGCAGTGGTGATGCAACGAAGTGAGCGCGATCGCCTTTTGGGGTTTGAGCTGCGCAGCGACGGGACTCAAAATGCCTGTTTAACCTTGGGTTACACCAGTCAGAGTCAGGAATTAGTGGATGGCATTACCGTGGAACAAGGCACCTTTGCCCCCATCGCCATGAAGGGGCAAGACGTGTATAAATTTGCCGTGCGCCAAGTCCCCGATGTCGTGAGCAAAGCTCTGCACCATGCCGAACTGGTGGTGGACGATGTGGATTGGCTCCTGCTCCATCAGGCGAACCAGCGCATTCTCGACGCAGCCGCTCAACGTCTCGGTGTTCCTAGCGAAAAAGTGATCAGCAACATGGCTCACTATGGCAACACATCTGCCGCGTCCATTCCCATTGCCTTTGATGAATATGTTCGCAAAGGAATGATTAAACCAGGTGATATAATTGCATCCGCTGGCTTTGGTGCTGGCTTAACCTGGGGCGCAGCAATTTTCCAGTGGGGGTAAGGCAATGACAACAACGGCATGGGTATTTCCGGGACAAGGATCACAAGAAGTGGGGATGGGGAGTGATCTGAGCAATATACCCCATGCTCAGCAACGGTTTCAGCAAGCAGAGGCCATTTTAGGATGGTCTGTGTTTGATATTTGCCAAAGCGAAGACGACAAAGTATCCAGCACCCAGTATACCCAACCCTGCCTGTACATCATTGAAAGCATTTTGGCAGACTTGCTCATGGAGCAAGGACACGCGCCTCATTTTGTCGCTGGGCACAGTTTAGGGGAATATGTGGCTCTGTATGTGGCTGGAGTCTTTGATTTTGAGTCGGGGCTGAAATTGGTGCAACAGCGATCGCAACTGATGAGTCAAGCCTCTGAAGGGGCGATGGCGGCTCTAATGGGATTTAAGCGGGAAGACTTGGATGCGGTTTTAGAACAGACTGATGGAGTGGTCTTAGCCAATGACAATAGCCCAGGCCAGGTAGTGATTTCGGGAACCCCTGAAGCAGTGCAGGGAGTGATGGATACCCTCAAGGCCAAACGGAAAGTGCTGCTTAAGGTGAGTGGAGCGTTTCATTCTCCTTTGTTAGCGAAAGCAGCTAGCATTTATCAACCCCTGTTGGACGCGGTGGCATTTGCAGAAGCGAAGGTTCCGGTATTGTCTAATGTTGACCCCAATCCCACCACCGATCCGGTATTGATTAAGCAACGATTGGCTCGGCAAATGACGGGGGCGGTACGATGGCGCGAGATTGCCCTGCAACTGGAATCTGAAGGAGTCGAGTTCATGCAAGAAATTGGTCCCGGCAAGGTACTCACTGGGTTAATGAAACGCACTTGCAAGGGCATGGGCTTGGGGAATGTCAGTGGGTTGGCAGCGATCGCACCTTAATCGTTCTCAGTTCTTGTCTGGATTCTCAGATATTTTCCCCTTGTTACAATTCTAAATGCTTGACAGTGGAGCATCCATGAGCCAACCGCGTGAACCCTGGTCCAGTCTGTGCTTGTATCATCTACTGAAGTGGAGTGTGGTCAGTCCCATGCTCCATACTTATTTTCGGGGCCAGATTTATGGGGCGGATCAGGTGCCGTTACAGGGACCATTGTTGGTGGTTAGTAACCATGCTAGTTATTTTGACCCCCCATTGTTGTCAAATTGTGTTCGCCGTCCCGTGGCCTATATGGCTAAAGAGGAGTTGTTTAGAACTCCTGTCTTTCGGCAAGCGATTCAGCTTTATGGGGCTTATCCAGTGAAGCGAGGCGGGGGCGATCGCTCTGCTATCCGGGCTGCCTTAGCCCGCCTGGAAAAAGGTTGGGCAGTGGGCATTTTTCTCCAGGGCACCCGCACCAACGATGCTCGGATTCCTTCGCCCAAGTTGGGAGCAGCTTTGATTGCGGCAAAGGCTCAAGTTCCTCTGTTACCTGTGAGTTTGTGGGGAACTCAGGATGTTCTGATCAAGGGGAAAGCTTTGCCCCAATCGGTGCCGGTGACAGTGCGAATTGGGAAACCGATTGATCCACCGGAATCGAGCGATCGTTCTGTCTTATTGGATCTGACCCAGCGCTGCACTGATGCAATTCATGCACTGCATGATCGGGGGCGATAGAGGGCACACGGGGACAACCTGGGCAAGCACAGGGACAACCTGGGCAAGCACAGGGACAACCTGGGCAAGCACGGGGATAACCAGGGCAAGCACGGGGATAACCAGGGCAAGCACGGGGATAACCTGGGCAAGCACGGGGACAACCTGGGCAAGCACGGGGACAACCTGGGCAAGCACGGGGACAACCTGGGCAAGCACGGGGGCATTGCCCTTACTGGGGTAGGGGTAGTGGCATACTTAGGGACCGTTGCTCTGTAATTGGGTGTACCATTGCTTTTGGTAAAATGATGGCCAAAGTTGGTGCCAAATGGCGATCGCAATCGCCCCTCACGATTCCGAAACAAAGCGATCGTTCTCTGATACCCTCATTACAGCCTCCCATTTACCCCAAAGCAACTCAATCATCCCATAACTGAATGTTATCCCTGTATTCTTCTCGGTGAAGCACCACATCTTTAAGCTGCTAACAGTAGTCCTGCGTACAGCACCGCGCCCCCAAGAAATGACCCAAAACAACTCTCTGTGGTGTCAGGTAATTCCCGCTTCAAAATATTGAGGATGATGCTCCCTGCCAAAAATGACCAAACGATTGACAAGGCCGCTTCGTTTAAGTGCAGTGTTTGACCTGCGATCGCCCCCACCATAATTGCGGCTGTCAAGATCCAGCGTCCCTTTTTCTCGTAGGAACGGGTGTGGTGCTCCCGCAAATTGTGATCGATGATGAAGAAGTGGAGTGCGATCGCTGCGAAAAAGATGAGGCACTGGAGCAAACTGTGATTGCCCACATCCTGAAGCAGATAACCGAAAATTCCGTTGATCACGGCAAATACCGTGATATGAATCCAAAAAGCGACTGGACGCACGGCATGGGATTCCACGTTTCCCCCGGTCTCTACTTGATGCTGGGAGGAACGGACCCAAATGTCGATACCGTAGAATACGAGTAATCCTAGTAGGGCCAGCAGGTAGACATGGTTTTCCAGGTAGGCAACAAAGGGCAGCGCCGAATGCTCCAGTTCTTCTTGGGCGTGGCTCAGTTCGGGAAAAACCTCTAGAAATACATACCCAATGGATACGCCCCCCGCGAACGAAATCCAGCGATGTTCTGGAATAACGGCAGAAATATTGAGCATGGACAGAAAACTATGGATAATTGCCAGCCCAACTGCCAAAACAAGACCCGGCCCTTGCATAACTTTAGTTGCCTCTCAATGTTGTTAGTACTAGTGCTGTAGCGATCGCTCTCCTTGTCCAAGTGAATCGATGGCCTACAACACTTCATAAACTATCGCACCCCAAGCAAATCAGCTAAGGTAAGCTGATTGCCATTTAATTTGCGTGGCTGAAAACCCCCGCGGGCGGGTTACACCCACCAAAATACGCAAACTAAAATAGTTTTAGCTTAATCTAAATTTTGTGATACGTAGCAAATAGTTTGATCGTTTTGATGTGAGAGCGTGTCTATTTCTGATCGCAGCGCGATCGCGCACTTTCCCCTTGTCCAAGAATTTTGCTAACCTAGACTCCACTCCCGTCAAACACAATCTAACTTGCGCTTTCTATTTGCCTGGTCTTTTCTATCGCAAACCATGCAGATTCGATTAGCCACCGCCGCCGATGTCCCAGAACTAGCCCACCTGTTTCATCAAACCGTCCTGCTCCGTGGGGCGGAACATTACAGTCCGGCACAAGTGCAGGCATGGGCAGCATTTGGAGACAACACCCCAGAATTCCACACGTTTATCCTGGACGCAACGACATTCGTCGCGGTAGATCGTGCCATGGTAATTTTGGGCTTTGCCGGGATCGCAGATAATGGTCATGTGGTGTCAACCTATGTCCGCCATGACTGTCTGCAGCAGGGAATTGGTTCAACCCTGCTGCAAACCCTATTGGACTATGCTCAATCCCATGATATTCAGCGCCTATATGCAGAAGCTAGCCTGTTTAGTTTGGGTCTATTCAACAAGTTCGGTTTTGATATTTACGGAACCGAACTTGTTGAACGACACAGGGTCCAATTTGAACGATATCTGGTAGAACGGCACGTGCTCCGTCAATAACGCCCCCATAAAATTTCCTAGAGTGGCTGGGGCAGGGTGTGAGCGTCAAGCTGCTGGGAGACGGCTTTCACAGCGGTTACCAAGGTAGAATTCAGCCAAGAGTAGTGTTGAGAATACACAGGTAATCGGGGTTTGAGTGTCCAACCCGCTGATTCTATAATAGCTTTGACCCAAGATGGGGTGGGGTGGGCATAATCAGGGTTGACTTCATCTTTGGGACCAAGTCCGCCTAAATCTCTGGCTCCAGCATCTAGGCACTCCAGCAAAAGGGACGGATGATGAACAAGGTTGGGTGGAATTTGGATCGTGATTTCAGTGGGGAGATGATGCCGAGCGATCGCCACCACCTCTGGCAACTGTTGGAGATCAAAGCCTTCACCTTGCCAGACCTGGCGGGAACCAGGGCTATGGGGTTGGAGAATCACTTCCTGGATGTGTCCCCAACGAGCGTGGGATTGGGCGATCGCCCCCAGCGTATCCAGTCGATCCGCCTCCGACTCACCCAACCCTAACAACAACCCAGTGGTGAATGGAATATTGAGTTCTCCCGCACACTCCAACTGCTGTAGTCGGACTTCAGGAAACTTACTAGGAGAGTGGCGATGAACTGACTGCAACAGGGCAGGAGTCACTTGCTCCAGCATCAGCCCCATCGATACATTCACTCGTTTAAGCCGAGCCATTTCGCTATAGCTGAGTGGCCCCACATTGGTATGGGGCAAAAACCCTAGTTCTAATGCTAGTTCACAAAGATCGAAAATTCGCTGGAACCAAGGCTCTCGCTGGGGGCTGTGAGGATGAACTTCACCACTCAAGATCAGAATCTCGATCACATCTTCATGGCGTAGGGCAGTCAGTTGCTGCTGTGCCATATCAAGGGGCAACAGTGGGCTCTGATTAGCCTCCAGCCGAAAGTTACAGTAACTACAGCGATTAAAACAACTGTAGGTGGGCACAATCGTGTAGGCCGGACTATAAGTCACGAACACCATAATCTACTAGATATGATTCCTTTCATTCAGATTAGAAGCCATCTAGATCAAGGGCACGCGAGCCCCCTTTCTCCAATTGGATCAGCAGACGACCTAACTGGTACCAAAGCAATAGGCCCCCCACAAGCGTCAAGGGAAAGGAAATCGCATAGGCAACAGTCGCTGAAAATGCAAAGATTTGAACACCAGATGCCAGGAATACACACACCCCAACACAAACTGCCGCAAAGGGGATCAGCAGGCGCAGATTTTGGATACTGGGAAGTGAGATGGACTCTTTGTTATTTGACCAGTTTCTGACTGACTCCTTCAGCGTTTCACTGAAAGCAAACCCAGAGGTGACACTCGCCAGAAAGCCAGCCGCCAACAAAACATAGGGGGTACTGGGATAGGTATCGTATGGCAGCACAAAAACCTCCATTTCTTGTAGTATTACTTGGCATCTCACTGCTTGGGGGCTCGCATAGAGAAAACCGTTCGTCGTCTTGCCCTACCTATTATGACAGTTTGTGTCCTTTCTTAAACTCGCTCGCGGTTATCATCTCTCTGAAAGGCGACCAATCCTGTTAGATCCGGCAGGAGGTTATTGGCCTGTTCCGAGGAAAAGTCACTGATGGCTTCCACGGCAACGTTGAATAACCGTTCGGGATGAAGTTCGGGCTTGACTAGATCCCACAAGCGACCCACAGGCTCAGTTTGGAGACGATCGTCTTCCACTAGGGACAACATCACCTGCCGCCGGAGAAACTCGCCTTCCTCGGACAACACATACTGCAACCCCAATTGGGCTGAGGGCAGGAGGTCAAAGTCTCCGCTGGTACGGGCGATCGCAATCAGGTTTTCCAACCGAGTCCATTGAAACTTGCCATCTTTAAATAAAACCTCGATCAGGCGTTGGCGAAACGCTGGGGTTTCTTCCGTCAGCAATCGCCGCGCCACATAGGGATAGCCCACCTCAACGATCTTGAAATTGGGATTGAGGGTCAGCGCGATGCCTTCCTGAGTTACCAATGACCGGATAATCAGAGCGAACTTGGAAGGTATCCGAAATGGATACTCATACATCAACTCCGAGAAGCTGTTCGTAATCGTCTGGAAGTTGAACTCTGCAACACTTTCCCCAATAGCATTGTCGAAGACCGATTCCAGGGCCGGAATAATCGGCGTAATGTCAGTCCCTGGGGTCAGAAAACCCAGCTTGACAAAATCATCGGCTAAGTTACTGTAATCCTGATTAATCAAGTGAACCAAAGAATCCACGAGGGCTTCCTTCATGGACTGGCCTAGTTGGTCCATCATGCCAAAGTCAATGTAGGCCATGCGCCCGTCAGGAGTAGCAAATAGGTTGCCTGGATGGGGGTCAGCATGAAAGAACCCAAACTCTAGCAATTGTTGCAAACCAGAGGTCACACCGATTTCAATCAACGTATCCAAATCTAAGTCGGCTTGCTTGATCTTGTCAGTGTCCGTCAGCTTAAACCCGTCAATCCACTCTAGGGTCAAAACATGGGTGTTACTGTAGCGCCAAAAAATGCTGGGAACTTTGACTCGCGGGTCATTTTGAAAATTCGTAGCAAATTGCTCTGCATTGCGCCCTTCATTGAGGTAATCAACTTCCTCGAATAGCTTAGTCCCGAACTCATCCACAATGAGCTGCAAGTCGTGGCCCAAGTTTAATGGGAGCCAAGGGGCAATCCAGCTAGCGGCCCATCTCATCAGGTACAAATCCAATGTCAACTGAGGCAGCAGGTTGGGACGTTGCACCTTAACCGCTACGGCTTCTCCAGTATGCAGTCTAGCCTGATACACTTGCCCCAGACTCGCCGCTGCGACAGGTTCAGCAGAGATGTCAGCAAACAGGTCGTCGATAGTATCATCCAACTCCCGCTCAATCAGCGCATGGGCCATTTTGGAGGGAAACGGTGGCAGTTGGTCTTGAAGCTTAGTCAACTCATCCAAAAAGTCAGCCCGAACTAGGTCAGGGCGAGTAGAGAGGGCTTGCCCGACTTTGATGAAGGTGGGACCGAGGCGAATCAACATCTGGCGCAAGTGCTCAGCCGCCCGTCCCACGGATGTCGAGTTTCGTTGAAGGTTACCAGTCGCACCCGTAAGGGCATCCAACTTAATTGCTAGAAAAAGACCAACAAATTCTCTAAAAATAGTGAATGCTCGCCACATTACCCGCCAAGGACGGCGACGATAGTATTGAGCAATTGTCTCAGCATCGTACCGCTTACTTTGATTGATTGGGTGTTGACTCACGCCTAACTGCCTTTCTAATAGTGAACTGCGTTGAAGGAACTTTGCCGTACACCTGACCGTCATCGCTGCAAAGATGATGGACTACACTAATGCACGGCCTGATAGAAGCAAGGAGTACTAAAGTTGCTCTCTACTAACAGAGCTGATATCTAAGGCTGATATCCAAGACGGTGACAGTAGCATGTGCCTCAGAACATACGCATGTTCCCAGAGCAGGGCCACAGACTTACTAACCCCTGAGTCTACCAGACTAGAAGAGTCTCCTTGTCCTCTTAATCTTAGTATAGAAAACTACAAACAAGTTTGAGTTAGAGGGGCTGTTTTATTAACTTTTTTTAATATTAGTAATATGGTTGGCCAATAGGCGATCGCCCTTACCCAACCTTGGGCGATCGCACCACAGCCCCGATGATAGGGGATTGGACGATCATTTCACCACTGCCATCATTTGGGCCACCCTTCAGATCGATGGGATTGCCATCAATCTGACAACCGTTCGGGTTAACCCTCGAGCATAGCATAAATACCAAAAGCCATGAGTAAACAATAGTTAAGTTTTGTAAAGGAAGGCTCATCTCCACTAGACTCATCTCCCTTTCAGTAAGGCTAACCCAACCTACACAATGGTCTTTTTTCAGTCAATTAGCCTATGCCCTGAAGAACCCAAAAGATTCGGTTTGTGTTGTGATATGGGGCAATATGGGTTGTAGCCTGAGGTTGTCTTCATCCTAATTTCAAATCTGGGAACTATCTCTATAAAGAAATGGTCAAAAGCTAGTGTAGTGGTTATGAAGTAGTGATGACTGAGATTAACAATGGGTGTTATCACCATCCTCTTCGCAGATATTCAGATCTCAAACAGACATACTGAACATCTATCCTAGACATCTGCCCTGGGTACTTATCCTAATCTTCCCATTGAGAATTAAACCATTGTGCGGGTTCAGAGTCATCAGAATTCTCTGTGACCTACATCTCTAATTAAGGTTTCGTTTTCGCTGTGCTGTTATTCACTTTCAGCATCAGACTTGACACAATCTACAGTGTTTTTTAACCCGTTTTACTGTGGTTTTAAGCACTAATCATACAAGTTTTTCCGTCAATCAGGTTCTAATCAGTCCTTCACATGATCTAAGCATCATTGTGAAAGATACTGCTGCCGTTTACTTCCGCTGACTACATCGAGCTATCACATCTTCACTCTCTAAGGATATTAACTATGGAACTTCTCACCTCTGACCAGTTGAATGCATCATCCCTTCATGCTGGACAAACCTTATCAGAATTCCAGGATGATTTGCTGCCAGCCCTATTAGAACTAAGGAGCAACCACCCCAGTGTATTATCTAATGATGCATCAAATATTGAACATCTACCATTTCTATCATCGCCAGCGCCACTAGTAGACTATTCTAATGACAATATTTTTGAGTTTGAAGGATTACAGGATGATGGATTATCTAATCCTGATGCTGATAGTTATTCTCCAGCAGAAGAGGGAGGACAATTGGAGACTGCTCAGGTGTTTCTCCCAGGCGATTCTTCTTCAGGGGCTTTTGAAAAGTCTCTCGATCAATTAACTGGACTGCCTGAAGATCTTGAGTTTTCCCCTCTTGGGCTTGCTCCCACTGCGGATCGTAGCATGGTCGGGATCATTGACACCGGATTTGTCCCTGAGAAAATGGATGTGGAATTCTCTCGCTTAGAGTGGGGGACAACTCGTACAAACACCGGAACAAAAGCAGGGGTTCAAGGTAATGCTCATGGTAGTGCGATCGCCAACCTCATTGGTGCCCAACAAAATAATGGTGACGGGATTGATGGTATCAATGATCAGACAAAATTGTGGTTAGGGAATGCCGTTGGTTCTGGCGATTGGACGGAATCATTAGTGGAATTTGTGGATGCAAGTAAGGCGGCGGGTCATAGGAAAGCGATCGCTAATCTCAGTTTTGATTTAGTCATCAAGGATGAAAATGGTGAGGTCATTGCCCGTGATCATCTCACTGAAGCGGAACAGGAAGCCCTAGAATATGCCCGTCAGCATGGTGTGCTGGTGGTCGTTGCCGCAGGTAATGATGGCAATGCTCTCTCGGCCTTGGCTCAATCCTCGCGCCAATTCGACCATGTTTTAACGGTCGGTGCTGTCGAGAATGCCAGTCGATCGACTTATTCCAACACGGGGGTGGGATTAGGAATTCTAGCCAATGGGGGCACGTCTGAAGACCCTCTCACAGTTTTCCCCAACTCAGATGAGACATTGTTTGGGACTTCCGCTGCGGCGGCCCAAGTGTCGGGAGCCGCCACTCGCATTTGGGATCGTAACCCCGGCCTCAGCTATCGTCAGGTGATTGAAATCCTCCAGACCACAGCCACCGATTTGGATGTTGATGGCTGGGATGCGAATACGGGTTATGGTGTCCTGAATTTGGATGCGGCCCTAGAAAAAGCTAGCAGCATCCAAGGTGAATCCTACGACCCTGAGGCAGTCGATATCATTGATTCAGGGGATACTCCAGAGGCCGGAACGGCAACGGACCGTCCACTGATGGAGATGCAGATGAGCCATATGCAAGAACTCATGAAGCTGGTGCCCACTGGGGCCGCCACCCACACAGCGGTCAACAGCGGCTCCTGGTTTGATCCCAAAACCTGGGGTGGTCAGCTTCCAGGGAACAATGCCCGCATTGTGATTCCCCAAGGCACCACCGTCACCTACGACGGCGAGAGTAACGCTCGATTGTTCACCGTGCGGGTGGATGGCAATCTCACCTTTGCGGCCAATCAGGATACTAGGATGTTGGTGGACACGATGATGGTGATATCGGGGGGAGAGTTAAACATCGGCTCTCGCAACAATCCGGTGCGGGAGTCTGTGACCACGGATATCGTGTTTGCTCCCGTCAACTCCAACAACCGGGTGGTGAATCAATCATGGGATTCAAAACTGGTGAGCCGGGGCTTGATTACGATGAAGGATTCCTCAGTGGATGTGTGGGGCGCAGAAAAGACTCCGTACATCACCTTGAAAGACAATGCCAAGGCGGGCGATCGCTCCCTCACCTTCGATGATCCCATCCCTGATGACTGGCAGGTGGGCGATCGCATCGTCCTCACGGGGACCGCTGGCCGGATCAACTGGAGAGACAAAAGCTTGTCCCACGATGACAACAGCTTCTTTGAAGACGAAGAACTGACCATCACCAGTATCAACGGCAGCCGAATCACCTTCAACCACAACGATGTCAACGGCAATGCTCTTCGGTTTGACCACACTGTCCCTGAGGGCTATGGCCTCGACATCTACGTGGCCAACCTCACCCGCAACGTTCGCTTCAGCACCGAAGCTGGGGAAAACGCCCAAATTATGGAGCGGGGCCACATCATGTTCATGGATCAGGATGTGGAATTCCACAATGCTGGCTTGTATGACATGGGACGGTCCAACAAAGATCAGTTAGCCAATCCCAACACCAACCCTCGAGCACGCTATCCCCTCCACTTCCATGAGACCCTCAGACATGCCAACAGCTACAGCGACCCTGCAGCAAGGGTCACAGGCAACGCCATTGATGGTAGCCCCGGTTGGGGATACGTGATCCACGGCAGTAAAGCCGTGGTGGAAGATAATGTCTCATTTGACGTGTTGGGTGCCCACTATGTTACCGAAGACGGGGATGAAATCGCTGAATTTCGCCGCAATATTGCCATCAAAGCTGAAGGGTCCACCAATCAAGTGAATCGGGGTCTCTTACAACTGGATAAAACACCCCGGGGAGCCATTCGCGATCTTGGGGTCCAAGGCTATGGGTTCTGGCTTGATGCCCCCTACAGCGCCTTCGCGTTAGAGGACAATATTGTCACTAGCACGAGGGAAACTGCCTACCTTTTCTATGGTCACAACGACAACGAATTTACGGAGGACAAACGGGGCAACAACTTGAAGACTCCCACCCCTGGTCTAGTCAAAGTGCCCGTCTCCACCTTGCCCAGCCATCTGCGCCATATTGCCAACGGAGCCAGCGAAATTCATGCGTGGAAAGTGCCGAATCCTGGCCCCTGGTCGGGGAATGTGGCCTACAACAGTGAGTCTGGGGCAGAGATCCGGGGAGTGTTACGGGATGACGTAGCCCGAGATCGATTCTTCAATCTAGGGCATCAAACCCGCGCCACCATTGACAATATGAAAGTCTGGGGGGTGCGTCATTTTGGTCTCGGTATTGGTTATGCAGCTCACACCAACGTGGAAAATTCCCTCTTTTTGGGTGACATGACTGATCCCCTGGAACGAGGCAATTTTGTTGGAGCAGACAACAATGGCATGTATGGTCATGGCATTTTCCTAGCGAAAAATGCGCGTTACGTGACGCTGAAGAATAATCGGGTTGAAGGCTTTGAAGTGGGGGCACTGGTTCAGCAAACGGAAGGTCAAGGGCTGAACCTGTCCAGTGAGGGACCATTGGGACCGGGACAATTGATCGGTGGATATTTTGCCAACAACACCTATAATTTAGCGGCGACTCCGGGACGGGCTGGGGATCGGGCACAGGATACCTCAATGATGAGTAGCCGTAATTACAACCCCTTCAATCCGTACTATCAGATGAGTGGGGAGTTGTATTTTGAACCGCCCTCGGACAACCAAGCACCAGTCGCCAAGTTTAGTGTATCGTCTGCTGGAAACGAACTCACCTTTAACGGTCGAGCCTCAGTTGATCCTGATTATCCGGTCTATAAGTTAACGGATAACCACAACACGATCGCCTCTTATGCCTGGGATTTTAATGATGACGGGGTTTACGACGATTGGGGATGGACGGTAAATCGCACGTTGGGCCAGGGGGATCATACGGTTGCCCTCACGGTTTACGATAACCAGGGGGCATCAGCGACAATAAAAGCAACGGTTCGGAACGGCAAGATCATCGCTCAAACGGGATCAGTAATGAATCCGATCGGACAACCGAATGACAGTGGACTTGGGGATTCTGGCCCCAGTCCCAGTCCCAGCCCGGATGACACTCCCCCCAGCGATCCACCCGTAACTGAGCCGCCGATTGATGCTACGCCTACACCCAGCCCTAATCCTAATCCCAGCCCCAATCCTAATCCTAGCCCCAGCCCTAACCCGATTTCTGGTGAGTCCAGTGTGACGCTACCGGCGGAAGAGGCTCGGTTGAGTGGGGCGATCGTCCGGACAAAACCGGGTGCTGAGGATGGGGAATTTGTAGACTTCCGGGGGCAGGATGGAGCGTTCATTGAATGGTCGGTGGACATGGCCCAACCAGGAACCTATGATCTATCCTGGCGCTATACATTAGGCCGTGGCGATCGCCCCCTTGCTCTCAGCATCAATGGCGAAGTAGTGGAGGCCAGTCTTGATTTCCCCAACACGGCGGATTGGAATACCTGGGAAAACCTCACCCGTACCCTAGATCTCAAAGCTGGGGCGAACACCATTCGATTGACCGCCATTGGCAAGAGCGGCGGTGATTTTGACTCTTTAACGATCACGCCCACAACCGTGACCGAGTCCCCGAGTCCCCAGCCCGTTGATCCCAGCCCCTCACCGACTCCCAATCCTGACCCGACCCCCGCCCCTCCCACCGAGCCTCCCAGTGTGACCCGTTTGCAGGCAGAAGATGCTTGGTTAAATGGGGCGATCGCTCGTTCTCAATCTGGGGTAGACGGTCAACTAGTGGACTTCCGAGGCAAAGATGGAGCCTTCATTGAGTGGTCGGTTGATGCCGAAACGGCAGGAGAATACGACTTAGCTTGGCGCTATAGTTTGGGGAAAGGCCAACGTCCCCTGGATCTATCGGTCAATGGCCAAACGGTGGAACGGATTGAGTTCGCTAACACCCTAAGCTGGGATGATTGGGACTTGCTAACGCGATCGCTCAATCTGGATGCAGGTCTCAATACGATCCGACTAACGGCAACGGGCCGCAGTGGTGGAAATTTTGACTACCTGGAGGTAAGCCGCACCGCTTAAATCTGCCTAGTTTCGCCCAAGTCTTTTAGTTTGTCCCTCTGTGCCGCTGAACCCCACTAATCGTGAGGTTCAGCAAGTCGTATCCACTTACGATCCCTTCAACAACTGGAAGACTTCATTTTTGAAGCACCATTTTTGAACAAAATTCGTCGCACTCTCCATCCTCGCGGTAGCAGGTGGGGGAGGTTTCATGCATTCTACCGTTCTTAAAGATCCCCAAATGGGATCTATTTAGGTGTGCTGAACCCTAGACAAATGCAAACCCTGATGACATATCGGTCAAGGTCACACCCACAACCACTCCAATTAGTTCTGGCGTAGTCTCTCCTTCTGTCTGATAGATGCCTGTCCCTGAGATGCCCACGCTGTCCGGCAGTTCGGCCAGTTGATAGGTTGCCGCTGATCCATGCAGTTGAATCACATCATGGTTGACATTAAAGTCCAGAACTGCGGCAAAGTCTGAGAGACCTGCCGTGAAGGCTTGGCCATCATTATAGAAAGCCTGTTGGCGATCGCCCAACACAAACCGATCCTTGCCACCACCGCCGATGAGCCAGTCAGTTTCACCCACGCCGCCATTGGCTCCAGTCCCGGTCAAGGTGTCATTCCCCAGCCCGTCCCAAAGGATATCATTTTCATCAGTACCTGTCAGATCATCGTTGGTTCTGGGTAACTGGGAGGTATTAGCAATATCCTGCAAGTCGTAGAAAATGATGCGGGCTTCTTCAGCAGTAACTCCCACAGAGGCGACAACTTCAATGGTGTCCTGGGCGATCGCCACCCATTCATCCTCCGTCAGTTCCCCATCACTCAACGCATCGGTCAACGTGGTTCGCAACTCATTGATTAACTCTTGATCGGGGGGAGAATCAACACTTTCTTGCACATTTACAATTAATTTCTGGATATTTTCTTGTTGTTCTTTGGAAAGAGTAATTGGTCGCTTTGTCCCCGCTTCCACGGCAATTTTCTGTAAGTCTGTCAACAAGGTTTCCGCATCTTCCACGGAAATATCTGCCTCTTTGATGATTGATTTCACCTCTTTTTGAGTAGCTCGAAATTCCCTGCGGGTAAAATTGCCATCCTTCAATGCTGCCTTCAAATCCTGCTTGAATGAGGAAAACTCGATTTCTGAGCGAGAGACATTAATACTAGTTTTGATGTCTTGAAACAGATTTTTCAAGTTTTGACGTTGGGTTTTCGTTCGGTTGCTCATGGCGAATATTCCTTGTGTGCTAAACGGTATGAACCCACTCTAACCAGTGTTTTTTTGTATCAGTAGGGCGCAGAGTCCTGAGGTTGAAGGACTTTAGTCCCTTGGGAAATAGGACGTTTGCTACAAGCGTAATTCCACTCAAATTTCATAGGATGAACCTGTTCCACACAAAGAACATAACCCGTTACTAATCAATCGGAGAATTCTATGCAAATCCAATTCACGCCCAAACAAATCATCAGCCCCTTGGTGATTGGAACAATGATCCTAGGCATCGGAAGCTTTACTGTTCAGCCTGCTACAGCCCAAGTTAGTCGGCAGGCCATGCGGGAAATGGCCGAAGAGATGGATCTGAGCCGATCGCAAATGCGTCAACTAGCTGGCGTGATGCGAGGTTTTCGATCCGAAGTCGAAGATATCCTCACGTCTGAACAGCTTGAACTGTTGCAAGCTGAACGGGAAGAAATGCAATCTCAGATGCAACCTCAAGCCCACAATGCTCAAGCACTGACAGAAGAATTAGACTTGACTGAGGAGCAAGCAAAGCAGATTGTCGAAGCTCGTGAAGCAATGGTTAATGAGCTTCAAGACATTCTAAATCCTGAACAAATTGAAAGCATTCTGGAAATGACGATCGTTAGCCAGATCTAAAACGACATATCGTTTCTGAATGTATCTTATACTCCGTCACGTCACTCCTCTTGGTCTCTAGCCAAAAGGCTGGGAGGAGTTTTCTTTCAATCCCAATTATGCACTGACTCTAAACTGAATCTAACATTCAGTATTGCCATGAATAAGCACACTTGCACCAACGGCACAGTAACGATGCTCCCTACAGACCAGCATGACGCGATCGCCACTGCAAATGCCGCTGCAAATGCCACTGCAAATCTCTCATCTAAACCCCACTCCCCCACAACCCAATCATCTACAACAACAGCACTAAAACCCCATCGTTGGTCCTGGCGCAATAGGGCACTGGCCCTTAGTATCCTGTTACTTCTCAGAGGCGGCATTGCAGTATAGCGTTCATCCGTACCAATGACTAGACAGGACACTAACCGAGCAGAGATATTAGAGTCGTTAACCGTTCCTGTCACCTATGAGACTTTAGCCATTCGGGTGGAGGGCAGCGGTACGGTCATCTCCAAAGACAGCGTGAACCTTAGTCCCAAAACCACCGGGCGGGTAGCAGAACTCTATGTCCAGCAGGGCGATCGCGTTGAGGCAGGTCAGGTGGTAGCCCGGATGGAAGTGGGCAGTTTGACCGCTGAGCGACAGCAACGACAGGCTCAGCTTGCCCAGGCCGAAGCCGATTATGCCAAGGTGTTAGCTGGCAATCGTGATGAGGAAATTCGCCAAGCGGAAGCCCGTTTAGTCACGGCCCAATCCCAAGTGGATCTGACTGCTGCTCGGTTGGCTCGGTTTGAGGATCTGGCGCAGCAGGGGGCAATTTCCCAAAATGAGTTGGACCAATATGTGAGTGAAGCCAAGAGTGCGGTAGCCAATTTTGATGAGGCAGAACAACAGCTTGAGGCGATCGCCAGCGGTTCCCGGCCTGAAGAAATTGCGGCGGCGGCAGCGAATGTGGCAGCGGCTCAGGCTCAACTGGCAGTGGTTGAAACGGAACTGGCAGAGGCAAATATTCGTGCCCCGTTTAGCGGCTACGTCACCCAAACCTACGCCACGATGGGCGCGATCGTTACACCCACAACTACGGCGTCGTCTACGGCATCTGCAACTTCGAGTTCAATTTTGGCGTTGTCATCCGGGTTGGAAGTCGAAATTGATATTTTAGAAGCCAATATTGGCCAAATTCAAGTGGGCCAAGCGGTTGAGATTGTGGCAGAAGCCTTTCCCAATCAGGTTTACCAAGGTCAGGTGCAACGCATTGCCCCAGAGGCCATCATTGAAAATAATGTCACCACATTTCAGGTGGTGGTGGAATTGTTGACGGGCACCGACCAACTGCGATCGGGGATGACCGTGGATGCTGCCTTTATTGGTGAGACCGTAACCGATGCCCTGATGGTGCCGACGGTGGCGATCGCCACCCAGGATGGACAACTTGGCGTGCAAATGCCAGACAGTGAGGGAAATCCAGCATTCCAACCCGTTACCGTGGGTATTACTCAAACCGGGAAAACTGAGATTTTGGCGGGGTTGGATGGGGGCGATCGCATTTTCCTGGAACTGCCACCGGAACCATAACCATTGGAGAACAATGATGGGATTTAAATTTCTCGAAAATGCCAAGATGGCGGTCAAAACCCTGGCTGCCAATAAATTACAAAGTGGTCTCACCATGCTGGGGATTATTATTGGTAACGCCTCTGTGATTGCGATGGTGGCGGCAGGGGAATCCACCCAAGGATTTGTCACAGCTCAATTCGATTCCCTCGGCACCAATCTGCTCTTTATCACTCCCGGTGATGCCCAACGAGGACCACTAGCTGGCACCACCCAGGCCGATACCCTCACCCTGGCGGATGCGGAAGCCATTACTCAAGAGGTAGCGGCGGTGAGTGCGATCGCCCCCCAGAAGAACCAGCGCTTTCGCATCACCCAAGGAGCCGTAGAAACCCAAGCCAACATTACCGGAACTACCCCAGACTACCAGGTGGTACGGGATATCCAGATGGAACAAGGCCAGTTCTTGAATCCGATAGATCTCCACACCAATGAGCGGGTGGCGGTGCTGGGCAGTGCCACAGCCCAAACCCTATTTGGCAACCAAGATCCAGTGGGACGCAAAATTCGCATCAATAACCTCAGCTTTACCGTCAGTGGCGTGGTGGCGGAGCGGGGTTCCTCCTTCGGTCAAAACCAGGACGAGGCCGTTTACATTCCCATTAATGTAATGGTAAGTCAGCTAACCGGACAGGAAACGGGCAAAACCAGCCCCAGCGTGCAGGTGATTGCCATTTCCTTGGATCAACCAGATTCAACCAACGCGGCAGTTTACCAAATCAGAAATTTGCTGCGTCTCCGCCACAACATTTTGCAGGGGGACGATGACTTTACGGT
>JBFRWC010000299.1:0-6237 GCA_051439365.1 Leptolyngbyaceae cyanobacterium | reverse complement strand
GCTTCCACCAACTCGGTCGCACCCTTCACATTCCCGATCTCAACCAGGGTGATTTCACCCATCTCACCCTAAGTCGTCAAATCCAGCAGGTCAGCAACACCTATCTGGGCAATGATCAGCCCACCACAATCATCGGCTCTAGTTTGGGTGGCTTAACGGCAGCTTGGTTGGGGCAACAATTCCCTCAGGTTCAACGCTTAATTTTACTGGCTCCAGCCTTTCAGTTCTTAACCCATTGGCGATCGCAATTTCCTCCCCAACAATGGCAGCAGTGGCAGCAAACAGGCATGACCTCTATTTACCACTATACCTACCAAAAAATGATGCCGTTGGCCTACACCTTTGTCACCGATTTAATGCAGTACAATGAGACCCATCTCCGTCGTCCTGTATCAACATTGATTATTCATGGTACAGACGATGAAGTTGTGCCCTTAGCCGTGAGCCAAACCTATGCAGAGGGGCGATCGCACGTCAATCTAGTAGCTGTCAACAGTGATCATTCCCTGGGGAACCAACTGGATGAAATTTGGGAGGCGATCGCCCATAGCAGCGGATTCTACCCCCTTAGCCTTCAGCCCGAAGACATCTTACTTAACAAAAAGCAGGAATGCGATCGCTTGTGAGCAGTCTGACGGTTAAAACATTCGGTACAAATCCGGAACACACAGGCGCTACTTGATGAAGCATCCGTGTTATTTCAGGTGTCCTACTCATGGCACTGCAAAATTTGATGTGCTTTGATCAGAAAGTCATAAATCCTATTGCCCCTTGATCAGGGTGTCTTGATAACTTTGGTAACTGTGTATCATAAACATGATCAAAATGATCAAGCAACGCAGTAAATTCTCTGTATGTCTCTACTGTTGTTTTAAAATTCTTTAAGAAGGCTTATTATGTCTGGTCTCTGGACAGCTCTCTCCATCTCAGCCCCTGCATGGACCGTTTTCACCAGTAAGATGGTGGCAACCTCAATGGCTCTTATCGGCTTGGTGATTCGCCCTCCTATTTTTGCCCAAGGATTCGGTGTTCTAGCACTGAGTTGTTTGAGTGTTTGGTGGTGGCAAAAGCGCCTGAGTCGCTCTCCCCACTTGCCAGAATTAGAGCAATTAATGGCTGACCTCCCCAACGGAGCGGTTCTGCTCGATCCCAGCCTCCGCATCCTGTTAGCCAACCCCCAGGCGATTCGTTCCCTGGGACTCACCTCGGAGCAACTCGAAGGCAAGGCCCTATTTGGTCATCATCTCGAATGGATCAACCCAGAGGGAGCAGGACTGGCCCCAGCAGAGCAGCCCTTTCAACGAACTTTACAAACGCGGCAACCGATCGCCAACGCCAAAATCGGCGTGCGGTCCCCTGAGACCCCTGGGGTGCGATGGTTTTTAGTCAATCTTCAGCCCAAATTATCCCTGAGTGGGACGATTACGGCAATTGTTTGTACCTTTCAAGATATTACCGATCTCCATCAACAGCAACTCACCGAAATCACCAAGTACTATCGCTACTATCAGCACTTTCACCACGCCCCCCTCGCCATGATCGAGTGGGATCTGGAATTTAAGGTGGTGGACTGGAATGAGTCCGCGACCACCGTATTTGGCTACAGTCGAGATGAAGCCGTATGCCATCCCGTCACAGAACTGATTGTGCCCAGTGCCAATGTGACAACGATAGTAGATGTGTGGAAAACGTTGCTGCGGACAAAAATGAGTTCCCATAGTGTTAGTGAGAATACGACCCTCTCTGGTAAACGCATTCTCTGTGAGTGGCACCATACGCCTTTATTTGATTCCGATGGCAAGGTCATTGGTGCCACGTCAATGGCTCAAGACATCACGGCCAAACAAGATATTGAACAACGCCTCATCCACAATGCCTTCCATGATGCCCTGACTGGGTTGCCGAATCGCTCTCTGTTTATGCGGAAGCTGGATGCCATGGTGCAAACTTGCCGTCATCACAATACATCGAGAACCTGCGGGGTCTTTTTTATCGATTTGGATGATTTTAAGTTTATTAACGATAGTCTGGGCCATTCGGTTGGCGATGCTCTCCTGATTGATGTGGCCCTGCGGTTAGAACAATGTATCCGCACCAGTGATTTAATCGCCCGTTTGGGAGGGGATGAGTTTGCGGTCTTACTGTATCAACTGAAAAATGAAGATGCCATGTTGGCGATCGCCGATCGGATGTTAGAGAGCCTATCTCAACCCTTCAACATCCACAGCCATGAAGTCTTCACCGGAGTTAGCATTGGCATTGCCCTAATGCACCCAGATATCCGCAGTAGTGAAGTCCTACTCCGGAATGCCGACACCGCCATGTATCGGGCCAAAGAAGCTGGGAAGTCCTGTTATCGGGTGTTTACCCCAGAGATGTATGCCCAAGCCGTCACTCGTCTAGAGATTGAATCCGACCTGCGCCGCGCCCTTGAAAAAAACGAATTTGAGGTGTATTACCAGCCCATTTTGTCCCTACGAAGCCGCTCCCTCATTGGCTTTGAGGCGTTAGTACGATGGCGACATTCGGAAAAAGGGTTAGTGTCACCGGGCGAATTTATTCCTATTGCCGAAGCCACCGGATTTATCAACACCTTGGGCCATTGGGTGCTACAACAAGCCTGTGCCCAAACTCAGCGGTGGCAAAGCCAATATCCCACCCAACGCCCCTTAACCATTAGTGTTAACTTATCAGCCAAACAATTCTCCCAACCGAACCTAGCAGACAAGATTAAACAAGTGTTAGAGGACACCGGATTGTCTAGCCACTGCCTCAAGCTGGAAATTACTGAAAGTGTGTTGATGGATCATGCTGACGCGGCTACCAGCATGATTGACGAAATCAAGCAGATGGGGGTACGGTTTGCCATTGATGACTTTGGCACAGGCTATTCATCTCTGGGATATCTCCATCGCTTTGCCGTAGACACCCTCAAAATTGATCAGTCGTTTATCCGTAGCCTCGACACTGATGTAGAGAAGGTGGAATTGGTGCGAACGATTCTCACCCTAGCTTGGAATCTAGGCATGGATGTCGTAGCAGAAGGAATCGAGACCAAACGACACTTGGCCCAGTTACGCTTGCTCAAGTGTGACTATGGCCAAGGCTACTTTTTTGCGAAACCCCTCCCCGCCCAGAAAATGACGGACTTACTCGATCAAGCATGGAACAACGGGATCTTGCAACTCCTGGACCCTGGTGATGCGAAAGAATCTCCAGCCTGTAGTCTTCACTAAAGTTAAGGCAATTTCTGAAAAGGAATATCCCGCTTGTAGGATGGGTTAGCGCCAGCATCACCCGTCACAGCCAATCCGGTGATTTTCCGAAATCATCCCATTCCTCTGGCTTTTCAACTCCCTAGTTTTTGGGGCATCTGTGGCAGACACGATAGGATATTAAGAAATTAAGCAATTCAGGGACGAAGTGGATAGGATTGAACATAGCTGGGTTAAATTAAGCTATCTTGGTGGCGTTTTAGGCATTTTCTTCGGTTTAAACTCCTCCGTTGTTATTCCTCAGGGGGTCTATTGTGACTTCTCAAAGCGATCGCATTCAATCACTAGTCGAGCAAATTAACACAATTCTCCACGATGCATCGGCAGATGGTGAACCCATAACCGATGAATACCAGATACTGGAACAAACCCGTCAGCGGCTCAGCCAACTCCAAGGGCCATCTCTGCCGCCAATGGTGGCTACGTCGATGGCCACCAACGAGATACCAGCCAATGAGAGCGGACCCAACGAAACAGCTATTACCGTCCAGGATTGGCAAGCCCCGGCTCCGGTCTTGGCCGAATCAGCCCAACAGGTCCTCCAAGCCATTGTTCAAGAAATGGCCTACCTGCGGATGAATACCGTTCAGCCCCTGCGGGAAGAAATTGTCCGGCTGCAACAAGAGCGGAACTATCTAGCGAGCGAGGTTCAACAACTGCAACACCAGCGTTATCAATTGGTGCTGGCCCAGCAAACGGATCAGCAACAAATGATCAATGGTTTTCTCCATGCCCTAATGGAGCGGCTACAGGAGCAACTGGCGCTCCAAGTCGCCCAAACCATCGCCAAACTGGAAGGACGTTCAGGCACAACCTTGGTCTCGGCAGGAGATGCCAACGTCATGCAATTGGATTCGACATTACAAGTCGTATTTGATTCACTCCAGACCAACATCAATACCCACCAAGCCTCCCTGGAAGCCAGCCTCCAGAAAATGCAGGGGCTAGGGCAACAGGGAGAGGCAATGTTTACGGCATTTGTCAATCGCCTAGCGAGTCGGTTAGGGCAGGAAGCCTCTCAATATTTACAGCCCACACAACCTGTCCCACCAGAAGAAAACCTTGCCGATGCGGCAGCTTGGGACAGGGATGGATCATCAGACCAACCCCCTCAAGCCGATCAACCTCCATCCGTCCCCTTGGCTAATTCCTTATCCCAATTAGTTACAGGCGTTCAAGCAGATGAAAGTGACTCCATAGAGTTGACGACCGAGGAATTTGGCGCTGGGGAATTTAGCACTGGGGAATTTAGCACAGGGGAATTTGAGGTAGTCGAGGATGAGACCACGGTTGATCCCTCATTCTCGATTCCGGGGGCCGGGTCTATTACTGCTGATGAGCCTGTTAGTGAAGCGACAGAGACTTGGCCCCAAGGATCGGCAACTCCACCATTTGGCCCACAACTTGATTCCGTAAGCAATGATGGCATTGACAATCCGGAAACGAAGACGATACAGACCTCACCAGCCGACGCTCCTCTAGAGACCTTGGACGTGTCCGATAATCTTGACTTAGGCTTTGGTCTCGATTCTGTGAAACTCGAAGATGTGCCAGCGGATCAAGCTGAGTTATCAACTCTACTGCAAGACGCTGACCTGACGGCTGAAAGGGTACCCAGTCTTCTAGAATCAGATAGCCCAGGCCAAGATGTTCTGGGGCAGGTCAAGATAACGAATACTGAAGATAGTGCTGAACTATCGCCGCCCGTTTTAGCGCCCCCTGAAGGATTAACGGCTCCATTACAACCCATTGCCACAATTCAGCTTGACAATGACGATATTGATGTCGATCGGCTGTTGAATGTAATCAATACCTCATCCAGTGAGGAATCTGAAGATCTTCCCACAGAGGATATTTCCACAGAGGATATTTCCACAGAGAACTTGGATGGTCTATCCCAAGCCTCTCCGGAAGCAGACCCATCTATGGATACTGATGAGGCGCTTTCTTTGGATTCCATCGAATTGGGAGCAGCAACAGAGATCGCACCAGACGACGTGGACCTTTTGCGTCAGCAACTCGCAGCAGAGTTACAGGATGAAATCATAGACGAACAATTGTTTGATTCAAACCAAGGACTCCAATTACCAGACAATGTTCTGTCTGCATCTGAGTCAGCTCCCACGATGGACCAGCCAGACTCCGGCATCTCCTTCACGATTACCCCTCCTAGTTCAGAAACTAGAACCTCGGAGCCATGGGATGACGAAGATAACAGTGGCAATGACGGGAACAATGACGGGAACAATGATGCGGCGATCGCTAACCGAGCCGAGTCATCGAGTTCGGACTTCTATGGAGCCTTTGGAGACGATGTTGATTTCAGCAGTTCTCCTGATTTATTTGATGGGGATACCTTGGATGGTGGTTCCCCTAATGACCAAACAGCTAGCGCTGAATCTACCCTGGCCGATGATGGCATCAGTGATAGCTGGAGCCAGTGGATTGATGACGCAGAAGCATCGGCGTTTTCAGAACCGGAGGAACCAGAGGATAACCCCTTATCTGCTTTGTTAGAGCCAGACGAGTTTGAAGCTGAGGCCACTGACTTGCCTCCCGTAGAGGATACCATCCACCGCCTAACGGATTTGACCCAGAAGCCACCGACTGAGCCATCCCTTTCCTCTGACGCCACTCTGAAGGATCACACCTGGATGAATCAATCAACCGCTTTGTTTGCGGATGAACTCCCGCTCGTTCCTCCAACCACCGGTACCGATCAACCGGAGGATTTGTTCCCCGATGCTGAGCCGACTGCTGGGGGCTGGATTGAGACTCAGGCCGATGCTGATGCCGAGACTGCAACGGGGGCCAATGTCCAAGACTTAACCCCTGTTTCTACGATGCTGGATGATTTATTCTCCGGTGATCCATCGACGGACGATCCTCCAACCCCAGCCCAGGCCATTGCTAAACCCATTCCTTCTTCGTTCATCTCAGAACCACCTGATTCCCCGGAATC
>JBFRWC010000298.1:0-4512 GCA_051439365.1 Leptolyngbyaceae cyanobacterium | reverse complement strand
CTGTATTCCTTGTCAGGTGTGTAAATGGCGCATTGGCTCAAGCTTTAGTAGGACTAAAATCCGATTTTAACTTTTACTAAGCTTGGTGATTGTGTCAATAGTTAAAGGCATTGAGAAGTAATCATCTCAACCTAGACTATCAAGTATGAAGCTAGGATAGTCTCCACTACAGGCAAGAAATTTGCAATTATCTAGTTTCAAAAGTAATGGCCTGATGTGTCTTTTCCAGCCACACCAGACCACTCACTCATAAGCATAAGCATAAGAGATTACATCTAGGTTCTCTATCAGCAAGAGAATAATTAGGAAATTACTTGACGTGTCACACTAACCACCTTGCTTCCTACATCAAGCTAGAAGTCCACCCTCTATGAGTGTGAGCATCTCACTCTTGTCACAGGCAAGATGCCCACACTAATAGGATGGGTGTGCCTGGGCCACAGATTACTAGGGCATTTTTGCAGGAGTAAAAATTATTCTCACGAAAATGTCTCTGTCCATATTAATCCGAATGAACTAACTAAAAATCACCTCTAAAGCATTATCTTAATGCTTTTAAAGGCATGGATAGCTATGAGTAAAAACTTTGTTTTTACAGAGATATAGAAGAATTATTAATCAGGATTAATATTAAATGAAGTAAATCGTTTCCTGGATTAAATAGCCTCTTACTATAATTACAGTGACTAACAATTAATGGATATTCATGACTGGGAAATTGTTCTGCCTGTGGCCTAACTACTCTTGGATAAACTTCTGGCTACGGAGGTAAGCCATTATCGATTTTCAACGGAAAAGGACAAGTTTCCGGAACATTTTTTAAATTGAGAAATACCGATTACCTTTGCGAGCATGGGGCACAAAATCAGGATGAAAAATGCGATCGCCCATCTTTCCTCAAGTCCCATCTCCTCATACACACAAGGATGTGGCCTACAGGAACTCGTCCCGAAAGTGTCCGAGAAAATATGGAGAGCTATCCAGTAATCTTGCTGATGGTGATCCTGCTGATGGTGATCCTGCTGACAAGAGGACTCCTGTCTCGTATTACTGGTGAACTCGTTTTTCAAACTCTTTGGTGGTGGCCTCTATTAACTTGATCGCTTCAGCATGAACCGATGGGTGTTCCTGTTGTAGCCAACTGAGTAGGCGTGAGACTTGAGCATTGCGGAGTTCTAGATCGGCCTGAAAAATCGTTGCCATTGCCATAAACTTGGCGTATTGGTCTGGGTGACCTTGCTGGACAAAGTGGGTCATCAACGCAGTCACGGCTTGTTGACGGACAGGATCATTGCCTGGGTTCGGTTGCATGGTAGTCTCCTTTTTGGTTTATGGGGTTAGGGAGTGGGGAGTGGGGAGTGGGGAGTGGGGAGTGGGAAGTGGGGAACTTTTCGTTTTTTGTTCTTTATGTTTGGCGTTGGAGCATGATCAGGTGGTGGGCGTTAGCGAAGTCGTCGGTGGTGATGTGGATTTCGTTGGGGTCGGTCAAGCCTTGGGCACGATAGCGCTGGATGGCTTCCAGAGCGGCTTGGTTACTGAGTAGGGCGAGGTCAGCCCCATTCCAACCATCGGTGCGGGTGGCCCAGTCCGCCAGATCCACTTGATCGAGGGGGCGATCGCCATTGTGAATCGTCAGAATCGCTAGCCGACTATCATAGTTGGGCAAGTCGATTTTAATTTGCAGATCCAGTCGTCCGGCTCGTAACAGGGCGGGGTCCAGAGCATCGGGGCGATTGGTAGCCGCCCCTAACAATACAGCGGTGCAACCTTGTAATCCGTCCAGTTCGGTGAGGAGTTGGCCGACAACGCGATCGCTCACCCCAGAGTCACCGCTAAATTTGCCCCGCGCTGGAGCCAGGGTATCGATTTCATCCACAAATACGACACAAGGAGACACCTGACGGGCTTTGGTAAACAACTCCCGCACAGACTGTTCCGCAGCTCCGACCCAACGGCTGAGTAGTTCGGGACCGTTGACGGCAATGAAGTTGGCGCGAGCTTGGGCAGCGATCGCTTTTGCCAACAGAGTTTTGCCTGTTCCCGGTGGACCCCACAGCAAAATTCCCCGTGGAGCCTGGGCTCCCGTCTTTTGATACAACTCTGGATAGAGCAGCGCTCCCTCCACCGATTCTTGGAGCTTTTGCTTGACCGTTTCTAGGCCACCAATTTCGTCCCAGGCCACCGAGGGGGATTCCACTTCCACCGATCGCAATGCCGAGGGTTTGATCGCTTTCAATGCTTGGAAAAATTCTTCCTGGGTGACGGTGAGCACATCGGGAATCGGTGAGTCCAAATTGGGAACTTGGCGCTTGAGGGCCGCATAGGCCGCTTTTTGGCAGAGGGCTTTTAGGTCTGCACCGACAAATCCGACAGCCAGATCGGCGATCGCTTCCAAATTCACCAGTGAGTCTAGGGGCATCTCTCTCGTCAGAATCTTGAGAATTTCCACCCGCCCATCCCGGTCGGGGACTTTGAACTGAACTTCCCGATCCAACCGTCCCGGTCGCCGCAGTGCCGGATCAAGATGGTTGGGCCGATTCGTTGCTGCCAGCACAATCACCCCTTCAGTCTTGGCAAACCCATCCATCAAACTGAGTAACTGGGCTACCAACCGCTTTTCTACTTCGCCCTCGACCTTACTGCGATCGGGAGCCAAACTGTCAATTTCATCAATAAACACTAGACAGGGAGCTGACTTGGCCGCTTTTTCAAAAATCGCCCGTAACCGTCCTTCTGCCTCCCCGTAATACTTACCCATCACTTCTGGCCCTACAATGGCGATATAGCTCACCCCCAGGGAATCCGCCAGCGCTCTTGCTGTCAGGGTTTTTCCGGTTCCTGGTGGTCCCACCATCAATACGCCCCGTGGCGGCTCTAAGCCCAATTTTTTCAGCAAGTCAGGCCGCTTCAAGGGAATTTCGACCAATTCTCGGAGTTCATTTAATGTATCCGCAAGTCCGCCCACATCAGCCAGGGAAGGGGCGGGTTCGTCAGAAGTGAGATCGTCGGGTTCAGGCGTTGAGGTGTTGGAGGGCTGGGACGTTGAGGCGTTCGAGGGTTCGGGAGTTGAATCATTGGAGGGAGTGCGGATATTTTGAGTACCAATGTCATCCGCAGAGACATTATTGGGAATGTTGCCTTGGCGAGGGATGCTGCTGAGGGAGCGGGAGTTAAACCGGATATCGGTTTTGAGTTCACCTTTTTCAGCTTTTTCCTCTAGAGTTTTAGCCAGTTCTAGCAGTTGTTCAAAACCTTTAAATAAGTCGCTCATGGGAGAAATATCAGTGAGGTGTTCAGGATTAACAACGATGGGGCGATCGGGTACGGTGATGGGATAAATATGGCAAAGACAAACTAGGAATACTAAATAGACTAGGAGTCCTAAGGGGTGCAATCAGGAATGCAATAGGTACATCTACAGCGACGTTCCTTTCCAATCATCCCGTTTTTCACTGAACTTTCACGAAATAAGGGAAAGAGTACGTGGTTCTTGATGAAACTTAATTCGTTGTAACACCCAAATGTTCTGTGGCGATCGCCTTCAGCCCTGATGGTTCCCAGCTTGTTGTAAGGTTGAATGGGAGCGGGTTCTATTTAGTTTCGTTGCGACTAAACAGGCTATGCGTTGATCGTCGTCTCACCATTAGTTCTCGCAATTGGTTCTCACCATTGATTCTCGCAATTGGTTCTCGCAATTGGTGCTCGCCAAGCGGCCCAACTATTGCATCAGCCATTCGTATAGTGCAGCCAACGTATCAAAATCAAAGACCGCTTCACTCAGAGCAATTAATGCTTCAGGGGATAAACCATTGAGCTGGTCGATCACTTCTTGAGGTAAGCCTCCTAATCGACGGCTCAGTTGCCTGATCAGGATTAATCGCATCCCTTTCAGCACCGCCTGTTGTTCCCCAATCTTGATCCCGCTTTCCTTCAAGATAGACCCAGAATTGTTGCGACCCTGGGAAGACTTCAGATTACGCTTATGGCTCTTTTGTTCATCCATCGTTCCAGTTTCCTTTAACAAGGCTTTGTGGGGGATTGCCAAAGAGCTGCTTAAAACCAAAGCCTATCAATCAGCGAACGTACTGTGCTTTGGGAAAGATATCATCACAGCGCCCACGGGCAAGACCCCGAACCAATCATCCATCAATCCTACAGTACGATCATGATAGATGGTTTGGGTAATGTTTCATCCCGGACTTGCAAAAATTCGCCATAGTCCGCCAACTGATCCAGCCCCATGAATCCCAATACCAACTCTGCGGCTAACCAGATGGTCCCATTCATCACAAACCGTTGCCAGCGAATCATAGCGCCCCCCCATCCTGTTGAAATTGCTTCGGCCTATGGCCTTATCTCTGACCAGCTTTAGCTTATGGGAGTGACGATCAGTTCTGGCGATCGAGGTTTACACTTTTGCGATCGGCTCCAATTCGTTGGCCATCAAGCTGGGTGCAAGTGGGTTGTATCCCCCAAGCTGCATGGAGGGATCGCCCAACACCTATGCCAGTT
>JBFRWC010000297.1:0-3008 GCA_051439365.1 Leptolyngbyaceae cyanobacterium | reverse complement strand
GCGCTGTGTATAGTTGATCATCCGCTTGCCGTTTTACATAGCTAGGGGCTTGAGCATTGAGACTCCCGCCAACTTGATAAAAATAAGGCGAGGCAGAAGATGATGCAGAAGAGGGGGAAACTGACATGGACTTCAGACTCCGTGGGTTATCTGGACAAAGATGGCTTGATCCTAGAGGAACTCAACGGAAAATGGGACTTTCGTGCAAAAAGTTGCACAGTCTTGCACGGGTTTGCACAAACTTGCACAGTCTTACCTAAAAATATCCAACTCTACCCCTCGTCTAGCACCCCTTGCACAAAGCGCAACTCAAGTAAAATACTGTTCATACAAATGGCAACTGACACGGGCCGTATTTCCCTCTAAAACAATTAGCCCCATGCTCTCCAGTTTATAAGACTGAATCGGATCAAGCCGTGTCCCGCTGGGCATAGATTGCACCACAGTTTGCAAAGCTGCGTACAAGGCTGGATCGGCGTTCACCCATTCCCAGATGCGACGCAAGTCGCTGCTGTAGATGCCGGACTGGGTCGCTGCTGTCTGCGATAAAGTCTCAAAATCCAGGTCTGCTTGGGTCAAATGATAAAGCGCTAATTGGGTGAGGTAGGGATGGCCACCCAAAAGATCGAGAAGCGATCGCCCTGCTTCCCGCCCCAGCGACACCCCGTATTGATCCGCCAGATAATGGACTTGCTCTAGGGTAAATCTGGGTAACTGAATCGGTAATCCCACATTAAACGGGGACTGATGAATATCTAAGGGAATATAAAGTTCTGTGGAATGCACTACAATCAACCGCAACTGTTGCCATATCTCCAGGTTCTTGGCCTCCTCATGCCAACTCCGAAGCATGGCAAAAAAGCCCTGGGCGATCGCCGCCTTATCAAACAGCCAATCCACCGCTTCCAGGGCCAAGACAATGGGTTGGTGGGTTTGCTCCAGATGTTGGGCCAGCACATACCCTTGCATATACGCAGTAGCACTGACAATACTGCCGAAGCGTTCCCGATCCCAATAGTCATTCAACTGGGGCTTGAGCTTGAGCCGTTGACTGATCAGCAGACAAAACCACTGCAATAGCTGATCGAGATCCGCAATGGGTTGACCATCTAGTTGATGAAAATTGATCACCACAGGGGATTGGCCATTGGCTTCGGCACAGGCCAAAATTCGATGGAGCAACGACGTTTTTCCCATGCGACGAGGTGCGCGAATCCGAATCAGCGCCCCTGGATTGCCAATTCCTCGATAGCACCGGGTTTCGACGGGCGGACGATCGACGTACAGCGGGGATAGGGGGGATAGGGGGGTGCCTGGAAAGGCGATCGCCTCTTTGAATCGCTCTCGTCTAAACAACTCCAACAGCTCATCCCGATGGGAATACCGCTCCCCCGTCTCGTTGGCCAGACCCAACCGTTTACTAATATTGGCGAGATGACGACGAACAGTTGACGGTTCAACATACAGGGATTGGGCGATCGCCTCATCCGACTGCCCCTGCAAAAATGCCTGCAGCACTTGCTGCTGCCGTAGGGTCAAAGTGTTGGCGATTTGGGCCAAATCGGATGAGTCAGCACCAGGGGATTGTCGATTGGACAACTTATTATCGGGTAATTCAGGGGTAAGCCAAGGGAGAGGCATGGTGGAATCGAGGGCGGCTCTACGGTCTTTACTGTACCAATGATGTAAGAGGTGTCCAGAGACATTCGCTAAAATTAGGCGCGATCGCCCAGCCAATCATTATCGAGGAGAATTAGTGCGATCGCCTCTTCTCCTATTCCTGCGTGATCGCCCTCCCCCATCTGTGAGCGATCGCCCCAATGCCATCGAAATAAAGTTAGTACAGCAAGTACAATACCTGGGAGAGAGATCTAGAACCCCTTTCGCAACGATGCTCCCCAACTTCATATCATTTCTCAATCAATCTTGAACCATGCAAACGCTCACCCTCACCCAACCGGATGATTGGCACTTACACCTCCGAGATGGCTTGGCTCTGAAAGCCGTATTGCCTTACACCACACGTCAGTTTGCCCGTGCCATTGTCATGCCCAATCTCAAGCCTCCCGTGCGTTCGGTTGCCGATGCGACTGCCTATCGCGATCGCATCCTCGCGGCTATTCCCCCTAGGGAATCCTTTGAACCATTGATGACCCTTTATCTAACAGATAACACTAGCCCGGATGATATTATTGCAGCGAAGGAATCAGGGTTTGTCAAAGCGGTGAAGTACTATCCAGCGGGGGCAACGACAAATTCAGAATCCGGTGTGACTGATCTGAAGAAATGCGATCGCGTTTTTGACACCATGCAGCAGGTAGACATGCCCTTACTCTTGCATGGAGAAGTGACCAATCCGGCGGTTGACGTATTCGATCGGGAGAAGGTCTTTATCGAGCAGCAGTTAATCCCGCTGAAGCAGCGCTTTCCCAACTTGCGCATGGTCTTGGAACACATCACCACTGCGGATGCGGTCGAGTTTGTGTTGGCCACCGATAATATTGCTGCCACGATTACGCCCCAACATCTCCTGTTTAATCGCAATCGCATTTTCCAAGGTGGGATTAACCCCCATTTTTACTGTTTGCCGATTTTGAAACGGGAAATCCATCGTCAGGCCTTGGTCAAGGCAGCCACATCCGGGAATCCAAAGTTTTTTCTGGGGACCGATAGTGCCCCCCATGAGCGCGATCGCAAAGAAAGTGCCTGCGGGTGTGCCGGCTGTTTCTCTGCCCTGCACGCCTTGGAGTTATATGCCACGGCGTTTGAAACCGTCGATGCCCTAGATCAACTAGAAGGTTTCGCGAGCTTCCACGGTCCTGATTTTTACCAACTTCCTCGCAACACTGAGCAAATCACGCTTACCCAAACCCCTTGGACAGTGCCTAATGAAGTGCCCTTTCCTAGAACCGAATTAGTGCCCCTAGGAGCAGGCCAGGAAATGCGCTGGAAAATGGTGGCCTTCAGAGAGTAGGTTAGGATCCTTATTGGGTGACAACGGGCTAGAG
>JBFRWC010000296.1:0-5410 GCA_051439365.1 Leptolyngbyaceae cyanobacterium | reverse complement strand
GCGCGATCGCCTCCGATCGCCTCCGATTGCCCTACATTCAAGGTCTCATCATAGCAAGTTGTTGAGTCTCCCAACAAATCTAAATTGTGAGAGCCTGTAGCTCGATGACGTTCCCGTCGGGATCTTGAATAAAAACAGCAGGTCGCCCCGATGAACTCTCTTGCATCGGCCAACTGTGGGTGCGGAGATGAGCACGGGTGGCTTTGATGTCAGCGATCGCAAGTGCCAAGTGGCTGTTGCGGCCCCACTTTTGGGCATTGCGTAACGGTGGCGGTGATCCATCGGTCGCCGTTTCATCCAGGATCAAGTGGATTTGGTAATTCCCTAATTGATACCAACAGCCGGGAAAACTCATGGTTGCGGGTCGTTCAATTGGTGTTAAGCCCAAGATCGTGCCGTAAAAATGTTGCGATCGCGCTAAATTGGACACCAGTACAGCCGTGTGCATCACACATAACGGTTCCATTCAACAACAATCCTCCTCTTTGCGTTCAAGATAGGTTAACCATACAAATTCATTATGTCTTCTTATGCTAGACAAAACCTAATCAAATATTTTGGAGGGGCTGGGAGGCAGGCGATCGCACTATCTCTCATTCAACGCATATTTTTGCATCTTTGACTGATTATCTAACACTTTTTTAATTTTTGGAGACTTTATGTTAAGTTACTTGCAGCGGAGGCTCCATCTCCTTGGCTGATAGTACAGATTAAGGTTTTTCCCTCGAACACGTATGAAAAAAACTACCTCAGCAGTTAGGGTTTTTATCGATACCTACGATCGCGAGTCGTTGGTACATCAGGATATGGATCAGTCTATTGATGCAGTTTGTAGCAGCCCAGCCTTCAAAGAATTGTTGTTAGCGTTAATTGACAGCGCGGCATTTTCTGGAGAATTGGGTCAAGAGTTTGCATCTGTGGGAGCGATTCAGGGTTTATCAGCTTGTCGCAGGTTGCGAAGCTGTTTGAGTCATTCCCTACAGAGCTTTTTCGGGTTGCTAGCGGAGTTGGTTGCTGCGTTCGATCCACCTACTGGAATGAAATGGGCTACATTTGCTGGGCGAGTACAGCAATCGGAATCCGGCCAAATCCGGTTACTGGAATGGTTGCAGCAGGGGGAAGACGGTAAGTTTTACCAAGAGCTAGCTGAACGTTTGGTAGAAACCAAACCCCATGCGATTTATCCAACGTCTGTCTATCGTGATAGCAATGCCCATGTGGTTAGCACAGCGGATGATCAGACCATTGAGGCGGTCATGACTTCCACTACATTCACTTCCATGAAAGTGGTGGAGAACAGTCTTGATCCTCAGCAAACGCTGTTGCGTGACACCTACATTGCGCTGGGTCGTTGTGTTTGCTTGGTGGACCAAAACGTCGAGAAGTTCTACGGTGAGCAGCTCGATCGCTACTTTGACCACTACGGCATTCGTCTAGAGAAGTTGGTCTACCGCGCGATGGAAGTGGACAAGGGTATCCACACTGTAGAGCGGATGTTGGGGGATTTCAAACGGTTGGGCGTGTCCCGGAATGAGCCTGTCTTAATTGTTGGGGGCGGGGTGTTAGCAGATACGGGTGGGCTAGCCTGCGCGTTGTATCACCGCAATACTCCCTATGTCATGCTATCCACATCCATTGTGGCCGGAATTGATGCGGGTCCATCCCCTCGCACCTGTTGTGATGGGTTTGGCTACAAGAATTTGTTTGGGTCTTATCATGCGCCGATTTTGTCCATTACCGATCGCTTTTTCTTTAGGACGTTGCGGGAAGGTTGGTTGCGCCACGGCATCGCCGAAATTATCAAAATGGCGATCGTGAAGGATGCGGAGTTATTCAGCGACATGGAACAGGTGGGACCAGAGTTAATTACCACTCGCTTTGGGACGCTGGACTGTGAACCGGGCGATCGCATCAGCACCCTATCGCGCAAGATTCTGGCTGCGGCTCTACGCAGTTACGTTGAGGCAGAGTATGACAACTTGTACGAAACCCACCAATGTCGGCCCCATGCCTATGGCCACACTTGGTCCCCTGGATTTGAAATTGCGGCTGGATTGCTCCACGGTCACTCCGTTACGATTGGTATGGGCTTTGGGGCTTGCTTGAGCTACCAACGTCAGTGGATCAGCAAAGACGATTTTGAGCGGATTCTCAAGTTGATTAGCGCGTTTGGCCTCAGCTTGTGGCACGATGTGTTGCTCGATGAAGAGATGGTCTGGGCTGCCCACGAAAAGATTGTACAGAAGCGGGGCGGAAACTTGGTGGCTCCTTTACCCAAGGGCAAGATTGGTCAATGTGGCTATCTCAATGACCTTAGTCGGGAGGAACTGAAGGAGGCGATCGCCCAATATCGCACCATCTGCGAAACCTATCCCCGTGAGGGTGTGGGAATTGAACCCCTGTGCAGCGATGTGGGTCTAGAAGATCCCTCTACGATCGCTCATCATATTCCCACCTCTGATGCCAGCGACGACGGCCAAAATGGTCACTCCGTCGAGATTCTATCTGGAGTTTCCAGCTAAATATCCCCCTAGATATCGCCTTTTCCCGGATTTTCCCTGGTTCCCAGCGTCTCGCTGGGAATCCCTCTAGAGGCTCTGCCTCCCGTTTTCTACTAATTTTCCCTCCTTCCCAGCGTCTCGCTGGGAATCCCCCGGAGGCTCTGCCTCCTATTTCCAACTATATTGCGAAACGTATGGCCAGCGAACCTTTTGACATTGTGATTCCCCTGTTCCAATCCCGTTGGAACACCCAAGCGGTGGTGGAAGGACTGACTGTTCACTATCAGCCCCGGTCGATTCATATCATCACTCCGGAGGCTGAGGCGCGATCGCTCCCAGCCAAGACTACCACGTGGAAAACCGCTCCCCTCCACATCCATGCTGAGGAACCTTTTTTTGAAGCCTATTGTGGCTTGTCCAAAGAAGCCATCTGTGCCGAACTGGACTTGGGCCAGTCTTTATATAATCCCGGTTGGTTTTACCAGCAATTGCTCAAACTGGGGGCCTGTGACGGCATTGATGACTTGAGCGAGTGGTATGTGGTCTGGGACAGCGATCTGCTCCCCGGTGACACCTGGCCGCTGTGGGTTGAACAGGTTGGAGAACAGAAGCGCAGCTTTGCCCTGCTCCAACATAATCAGTACGGCAACCCCCAGATTGTCGGCAAATGGGATCACTGGATTCGTACCGTGCTAGCTGTGGACCCTCTTGCTGATTCGATGGGTACCTTTATTCCTCACCACATGTGGTTTAAGCGGGACTATCTGGTCTCGTTCAAACAGCGCTTGAGCGAGTACTACCAGTCCGATGAAAACTGGCTTATCCTGATGATGCGATCGGCCAATGACTTCGGCACCTTCAGTGAATATTGGTCCTATGTCTCTTGGGTTGCCGCCAACGCACCCCAGGATTTGGCTTTCCATCCCTACGAGACCTACGGAGCCACTACCGAGCGCTTTTTCGACGATGGCACAGGCTTATTTTCCGCCGCCCTGCGTTCCTATCTTGAAATCAAGGACGCAGAAGAAAACTTTTCGCCATCTTACAGCGAGGTGAGACGCTTCATTGAAACGAAGTATCCCCCCGATCCTTTACCGTCTTCTCTCTCGTTTGAGAGCAGTCCTCGCCATCTCAAGAAGAACGCGGAAAATATGCACATTGAAGAGTCGCGATCGCGCTGGAATCCCCGTATGGTCAACGCTTAGTAAATATTAGCTCCCCTTTTCAGAACCCCGACTTCTCAAAGAAGTCGGGGTTCTGTCCGTAGGACCATCACGCTAGCACAACGTCCTTGGCAATCTGGCGCAGATGCTTGGCAATATACCGGGGCAACTGGCGCTTACTGCTCACCCGTGGATATCGCATGGGCATTAATGCTTGCATATTGCTGTGAGGATAAAGCTGGGCATATTCTTCGCCATTATCAAACGTATCCCGATCTTGCTTTTGGGGTAAGTAACTTTCCGCTGGAGTCCCCTCTGCCATCACCAAACTATGCCGCTCCAGTTCAATGTGATAGTAGACGAACGACTCGCCCTTGGGATCAGTTCGGACAATGGATTCGCCATTTTCCAGTGCCCCAGCATTAATCAGCAGTCCTTCCACCAACAGGGCATGGTCGGGAGACACATACAAATCTCGGACGGGGCGATTGTCCCCCAGCGCTCCCGCTTTGATCCGAATTGGATAGGTCCGCAATGGATGATAGTGACCGTCAGGATGGCAGGTTTGGATACCGATCCACTTGATTCGCTCTAGGGAACCATCGAGAGTTTGGAGGCGATCGCCCATCTTCAACTCCTCCACCCGCCTCTCCCCCATCTCTGTCAGCAACCGCGTCCCTGTCAGGAAACAATCAATCACCGTTGCAGTGACCGTGGGAAGCGTCAGGGTGTCTTCATAGCCAGCTCCATCCCCTTCCGAAATGGTATGAGTAATGAGGCCAGAATGGACCTCTTCCACTTCACCATCATCCACCCCCGTCACGGTAACCGTCTGGGGCACATTAAAGGTTTCGGGAGTAAACGTGAGTTCTGCTACCCCTGTGACCGTTTCCCCATTGATTTCGGTAATCTTGGTTTCCCCATCGTCTGTAAGGATCGAAATGGTAATCTCATTCTCCGGGGCGGAATTTAGCACCACACTATAGGTATCAGTCACTCCCAGTTCCGATACAGTCGTGATCCCTCCTGTCTCAACAATGGTCATACCGGGTTCCACAATGTTAACGGTGACGGCAGCCAGGGTCAGACCGTCATAAGCAGCGTCTTGCGTACTTTCTACCGTGTGATTAATGACCCCAGTATGTGCGCCTTCATTGGAGGTATCGTTCGCCACCGCTGTGACCGTCACCGTTTGGGAAAAACTGAAATCTTCATCGGCGGGGTTAAACGTCAACACATGCTCGACCCCAGCACCAGAACCCACATCAGTTTGAGAGTCGGCTGGCGTGACTTTAACCGTCACGGTTGCACTAGGTTTTGACTCCAGCACAATGTCATAGCTGGTAGTTGTACCTTCAGCCACGGTGGTCAAATTAGAGGCATCAATCCTAACCGCAGCCCCGGAAATCGTAACATCCACGGAATCAATCGGGATGTTGTTCTCTGCCTTGTAGATTGGATCGCCAGTACTAGTGATCGAGTGGTTAATCGTGCTGGTGTGTTCATCTTCAGAGATACCATCATCTGCCGCAATCACGGTGATGGTTTGTGTCAGGTCGGTGGCTGGATCAAACCCATCCAGGGTGGGGTCAAAAACAATATCGAGAGATGCCACTCCATCACCACTATTGGCTTCTCCATCGGCTGGGGTGAGGGCGATCGTCACTTGAGCATCGATTGGGGTAATGGTGACGGTCACTGGAGCCGTTGGCACTGTGTTCAGCACAATGTCTGTCTCTTATACAC
>JBFRWC010000295.1:0-11438 GCA_051439365.1 Leptolyngbyaceae cyanobacterium | reverse complement strand
ACCACTAGTGGCGATTACGGCTTACGAAGGTCTCATGCGTGCGGGTATCAAACCCGGTCAGAAAGTTCTCGTGCATGGCGGTTCTGGCGGCGTAGGTCATGTCGCTCTGCAACTTGCCAAACACTTTGGTGCCGACGTCTATTCCACAGGAGGCGGTGACAAACAGTTAGCCCTAATCGAAGAACTGGGGGCAACTGGTATCAACTACAAAACGGAATCAGTTGCACAGTACGTTGCGAAATACACAAATGGAGCAGGTTTTGATCTGGTTTTCGATTCTGTTGGTGGTGCCAACATGCTTAATTCATTTGCAGCCGCAGCGCTTAATGGTCAAGTGGCATCAACGGTTTCGCTGTGTGAGCTGGATTTGACGTTGGCCCACTTCAAAGGGCTGTCATTACATGTCGTGTTCATGCTCATTCCGATGCTGCACAACTTCAAACGGGAACAACATGCGGCAATCCTGCGTAGCTTAGCGCAGATTGTCGAGGCAGGCGGACTCAGTCCCGTACTCGATGAAGAACAGTATTCGCTTGAACAAGCCGGACAAGCCCATGCTCGTTTGGAAAGCCGACAAGCGATGGGGAAGGTCGTCATTGAGAATTAAGGGCCGAGGCAAATGGACTGTCCACAAATACTCTCTCTGACCAGGGCGCTATCTTTATGCCCTAAACTTGCTCAAAAATGGAGGACAATATGCCCAAAACGGTAGAGTGCAAACAATTTCAGTCCATTAATCGGGGCTATAACACCGTGTTCCGTCCGCATCGACTTAGCCTTAGTCTGGTGGTGCCGATCGAGTCCTATGCCGGGAGGCCAGTGCCAACGATGATGGACCACATTGAACGGGTACAACTGGTGGAATCACTGGGATTTTCAGCGGTTTGGCTCCGGGATGTGCCGTTTAATGTGCCCTCCTTTGGTGATGCAGGACAAACCTATGATCCGTACAGACTAAATAGTTATTAAGAATAGGAGAATAGTGACATAAAAATCAACGGCCTAAACGGAGTCCAAAATCAATGGAGTGGCAGTTCAGAAGCCGGCGTGTATGGGCACTGATGAGATCGTTGACATTCTTGGCAAAGCTTTTGATAAGTTGGGTGTTTCTTAAACTCTCTCAGATTTTGCAATATGTGAGCAGGCAACTTTTCTCGATAATCAGCTTCTGAACTTTGGCTAAAATAAGCAGCTCTAATACCAGTTGCATTGATATCAGGTCGTCGTAATTTTTCAATATAATCCCAATCGGGAAAATGCTTGGAGAAGAATTTATCGCCTTCTTCATGATAACTAACTATCGCGATTTTGCTCTCTAACGATTTCAAAGTATTCACTTTTCTATGAATTGTTGCAGCCCATTTTTCATCCTGATCAAAGTCACAAATAGGGATAAATTGGACTCGCGATCGCTCACTTGAGTTGAGGCATTGCCAAATCATTTTTTCACGTTCATTAGAACTCCAAGGGTTTTTTACACTGGGCGGAGTGAGATGACTGCCAAGAAGAAGAATCACTCGCTCCCCTTGCTCCATCGCTGATTGAACCAAATCAAAATGTCCCCAATGGAAGGGTTGAAAGCGCCCCATGCAGAGACAAATATCGTAGGTTTTCATGATAAGTTCTTAATGACTAAATCAATTAGGTCGTAAAGTTCTGCCTCGCCAGAGAAACGATTGTATAGCCCTTCAGTTGAGAAAATTTCTGATTGGGAAACTTTACTAAAAATAATAGGGGTCTGTTTAACCTTCTGGTGTTGCCAAAAGAGCATAGAAACTAAGCGATCTTGTGGGACAAAAATACGATGAAATTCATCACGATATAAAAAATAAGAGCTTCCCGCATCAATCTTCTGAAGTTTCGTTAGACTTAAATGGACCTTTTCCAGAAACCTAAGCTTCATTAAGTGATCTTGGTTTTCCAATGCACTTTCATAGACATATTTATACCAGACTCCTTCATTCTCATCATTTTTTGAGACTTCATAAACAGCGTTTTCCATATACCCAGTTAAAACCTGAGTTTGAAAGTCAAAACTGTGATTATGGACTAGGATATTGTCATTTCCGGGATTTAATTCTGTTTCACCTGGTTTACAAACGTATAATCTTATTGTTAGGTTTTCGGAATGAGAAAGAATTAGACTATTGAATCCTTTAACATGATAATCCTTGTAAGATTTATCAAGCATTAACTGAAGGTTTTGTTCTAAGCATAGTTTCAGTAAATTTTCTAGAAATTTTTTGTCCATGATCATAACTACATTGCGATGTTTTAGCGATGTTTTAGCAATGTTTTAGCGATGTTTTAAAAGTCAATTGATTCCCAATACTATGATACAGCACATGCTTTGGGTGACAAACAAAGCCTTACCGCATAGGCTTGGGGATTGATCTGACTGTCTTCCATCTATGTTCACATAACAATTCAAAGAACGTAATCATGCAAAGCGATCGCTCCGTCTTCAATCTATAGCGGTCGCCACTTCGGTTAGGACGTTTTTGTTGGGGCGCGAAGCACCCCCACAAAAACGTCTCTGCCCTAACTAGAGTGTCTACGGCTATACTGTTAAACTGTGCCTACAAGAATTTATCTGAAAGAATTTACCCGAAAGAAACTGAGATTTGTTCTATGTCTAAGTTGTTTGCCGTTGTTGTTGCTACAGTGCCAGAGTATTACGATTACAAAAAAGTCCACCCAGAACATGATCAAAATCAAGTGGCGTGGTTTCGAGAACAGGAGGCCAAAGGGGTCTTGATTTGCTGTGGGCCGTTTTTTCCCCACGATGGCACGGGGCTATGGGTGATTCAGGCGGAAGATCTAGAAGCAGCTCAGGCAATTGTCAACAGTAGTCCTAGGGCGCAAGACGGGATGTTAGCCGATTCCGCCAGAGTGGTGGAGTGGGAGGTGCATATCGGGCGCGATCGCTTTTTAACTCAGTAAATCCCAGCTTCAGCACAAACTCTCAGGACGAGACCGTTGCTGCTTTCAATCCCAGTTTCAATCCCAGTTTCAATCCCAGGTATTTTGAACTAAGCGCCGCACTAGTTCCGTTACCTCTGCCGCCATCCGAGCATCTAATTCTGTGGATTCTCGTTGGTAATCGCCATAGTCCTTGGCGGCCAGCAGGGTCATCACCATCGTGTGTAAAATAGCGGGTTTTCCGGTGGCATTGGGACGTTTGTCCACCAAGTGAATCAGGGCAGTGTAAGCCACTTCAGCTCGATCGCGAATACCAGAGCGACCATTGCCCAGTTTGGACAAAATCACTGGGGAGCGGATCACGGAGTCGAGACCGAGGTGGGCGATCGCCACTTCCAAATACCGGGCCGCATCATGACCCATCGCCCGCACCACGCTTTCCAAGCTGCTCCACTGGATTCCGGGTAATCGTGTGGCTTGGGGTAAATGCAAATGCCACCCCATCATCGATACCAGGCGGGTCAGGTCATAGGTAGCGATGGTGTTGTCCTGCCATTTGGTGATGGGACTGCCAGAGAGGAGCACTTGACCCGTTGGAGGATGCCATAATTCTGGCCGGGAAAGAAAGGGCACTTCGCCGTAGCGTCCGCGAAAAATGAGGTCGGTGTGTCCGGTCATTGACTGGAGCCACTGTTCTAAGCCAATGGGCGTTTCAAATTGCTTGAGCATGGCGGCGATCGCATTCGACGTACCAATCTTCTGACGGTAGCTCATGATATCTTTGGCCAGTTCATGCACGGAGAATCCCCCCGCTGTCCCCCGTTGCCGAATTTGGCAATCATCAATATCAATGGCAGGAAATTGACTGTTGCTCTGGGACAGCAGATTCAAAATCGGTACCAGTTTGGTGGTGCTCCACAGTTCAATCGGTTTCATCGCTTGCCGTCCCATCCAGTGGGTGAGCAATTGCCCATTTATCCTGGTGGCCACACAGACGCAGGCTTGTTGAATATCCTCATGGAGAAAGTCCAGCCCCGATTCGTCGATGGTGGGGCGATCGCCCACTTTGGGATACGGCTGTAGTGGCCAGCGAGTCGGAAGGACAGAACTCACCAGATCAAACCCATTGGGGATTTCTTTCAGTCGATCAGGAAAGGTCACAATTTGCTCCCGATAGGGTGACTGGCTCACCCCTCGATGGAGAAACGCCAGAGTCTCCGGAGAACGATCCTGGGTTTGGCCGAAGAAAAATTTGAAGACTGCTGAGCGATCGCGCCCCTGTTCTAGTTTCAGATCAGCAGGACTCAGAGCTAATAGGGCTGTGGCAAAGGCTGAATCGAGGATTGAGGAGGAGGGTAACTGGGCCAACTGGGCAAATTGGGCGATCGCCGCCGTTGTTCGCGGCCCCGTTAATCCGTCTAAGGCCGATCGATATAAGCCCAACTGCTGCAACCGCGTTTGCAACTGGTGAACGAACCCTGGATAGGATTTGAGTTGACCCAGCGTCACCGTCTCACCCGCCACTACATCGTCTAACCAAATTGGACCCACGATAGATTGCCGGGGGACAACATCGGGAATTTGCAACGCTTGCACCACGAAGCTAGCCATCTCGCCACGAGTAATGGGGGAATTGGGGCGCAATTGTTCCAGGTCAGGGTGGTTGACGATGAGACGATTTTGGCTGGCAATGGCGATCGCCTCCCGTGCGTAGGGCGGAATCTCATCCACATCAGCAAACAACACCTCCAATAACCCAGGACCGGACGGGGCTGACCCCAACCGCAGACTCGCCACCAGCACGATTAAGGCTTGGACACGGGTCATGGGTACATTAGGTCGAAACGTGCCATCCTCAAACCCAGCGAAGATGCCCTGACTGACTCCCCAGGCAATGACTCGATAGGCCCAATATTGGCGCGGCACATCCGCAAACGTGACCTCAACTTCAGCGTCAGCTAGGGGATCGCCCTCAGCCGTAGGAGCCAAATCAGGAGAGAGGGTGGGGGAAAAAATCCGGTAGGCGATCGCGGCAAATTCCGCCCGATTCAGCGCTTGCTCTGGGCGAAAGGTGCCATCGGGATAGCCGGAAATCAGGTGACGTTGGTAGAGAGTGGCGATCGCCTCCCGTCCCCAATAATCCTTAATATCAGTCAACACCGTAGCCGCATCCATCGCCGCATCCATCGCCGCATCCATTGGATTCTCCATGCTCTCTAGTATCCTCATCAAAGGGTTAAGAGTTGATCGAAACAGCCCAGAAATAGGGGTACAATGACATAGTTTTGCACAAACCTTCCTGAATCCATCAATCTTAAGGAATCTCAAGATCGAAGAACACTGGACTGGCTTTGTGTACTGAAACGATGGTTTCTAAAGCTATGGTGACGAAGCGCTATGGCTAAACCACGATTAAACCGTTAAATTTGGGTTAGAGGAGAGAACCTTGAGGAATCCACAGCCACCAGGATTGTCGGTCATCGTTGCAGCGTTCATCGTGTTTCTTGTTGCGATTGTTGGCCTGAACTCCTTTGTCGTCATCAATCCCGGACAATCGGGTGTGATGAGTATCTTAGGGAAAGCCCAAGATAGCGCCCTCTTAGAGGGTATCCATTTCAAACCCCCACTCGTCTCAGTTGTTGATGTTTACGACGTAACGGTGCAAAAGTTTGAGGTTCCTGCCGAAAGTCTGACTCGTGACTTGCAAAGTCTTCAGTCCAATTTTGCCATTAACTTCCGCATCGACCCCAGCCGGGTTGTAGAAATTCGCCGGACCCAAGGGTCCCTCTACAACCTAGTCTCTAAGGTCATCGCACCCCAAACTCAAGAAGCATTCAAAATTGCGGCGGCACTCCGCACAATTGAGGAATCTATTACTAAGCGAACGGAGCTAAAGCAAGACTTTGACCAAGCCCTACAAACGCGATTGGAGCGGTACGGTGTGATTGTGTTGGATACTAGCATTATCGACTTGAATTTTTCTAGGGAGTTTGCCCAATCTGTTGAGGATAAGCAGATTGCGGAACAGCGGGCACGACGAGCGGTGTATGTGGCTCAAGAAGCGTCCCAAGAAGCCCAAGCGGAAATCAACCGTGCCAAGGGACGAGCCGAAGCTCAACGCCTGCTGGCTGGAACTCTCAAAGCCCAAGGTGGCGACCTCGTGCTACAAAAAGAGCGGATTGAAGCATGGCGACGAGGCGGTGCCCAGATGCCAGAAGTGTTGGTCATGTCTGGTGGCTCTGGACAAATTCCCTTCTTGTTTGACACCCCCATGCCTACGCCATAACCCGCCGTTGGTTTAGCTCACCCTTTCGATCAGATAATGAATGACGATTCCAGTTGCGCTTACAATTGCCGGGTCTGATAGCGGTGGTGGTGCAGGCATCCAGGCCGACTTGCGGACCTTTTCCTTTCATCAAGTGCATGGCACTAGTGCCATCACCTGTGTTACTGCCCAGAATACGGTGGGAGTTAATCGGGTGGATGTCTTAGCACCAGAGGCGATCGCCGCCCAGATTGAAGCGGTGGCGGACGATATTGGCATCCAAGCTGCGAAAACCGGGATGTTACCCAACGCCGCCATCATTGCCGCTGTCGCTCAGTGCGTGGCAGCGGTGGGAGTCCCAAAGCTCGTAGTTGATCCGGTGATGGTCTCCCGGGCTGGAGCGCAGTTGATTGAAGATGAGGCGATCGCCACCCTAAAGCAAACCCTGATTCCCCTGGCCACCGTGCTAACCCCCAATCGCTACGAAGCGCAGATACTCAGCGGTCTCACCATCAACTCCCTAGAGGCGATGAAGCAAGCTGCGAGTCAAATCTTGCAGCTAGGTCCCCAAACTGTGGTGGTGAAAGGGGGAGGCATGACTGGCGCACTACAGGGGGTAGATGTGTGTTGCGATCGACAAGGCATCACGGTTCTGGAAACAGAAACCGTGGATACCTCAGATACTCACGGAACCGGATGTACATTATCCGCCGCGATCGCCGCGAACCTTGCCTTAGGGAAAGCGACTAACGAGGCGATTCGTCAAGGGAAACAATACGTGACCACGGCTCTACATCACAGTTTGAGAATTGGAGCGGGTCAAGGACCAGTGGGGCACTTCTTTCCCCTTCTACAACCGTAGACACAACGGTCGGAGGCTGAAGTTTCGTTGCCGTGAGATCATCCTTAGACAGCAGGATTGGATGACCAGACCCATAAATAGATGAACCTACCACACTGGGACCAGCAGTAGAAAAATCATGGGGAGAGGCATCCTGGACCACAGGCATGGATGCGTCGGAACTATGGCTAACAATGGCGATCGCAGTCAGTAGGGAAAGGGTGGCGGTGCTAAGGAATCGTTGCATGGTGGGTACTGGGTCTTAGGGGGAACAGGTTAGGCGATCGCAGGGCTGTCATTCTTCTACTTCGCGGAGGGAGATAGTTAAGAATACTTAGATTGCTGAAAGTACCTAGTTTGGAATACTTAAATAGTGCCACGGTAGCGGGGAAACTACGGGCGTTGAGATCGAGTTTATTTGTGTTTCTGGTCACATCCTTTACATAACTTAATTTTTTAGGCGATCGTCTCTCCCCTCCCATGCTTTAAGCTCATCGCTATTTCATTTGGTGGCTGGCCCCCGCCAGCCACCAAATGACGCAAACTAAAATAGTTTTAGCTTATTAAAGCCCTAGTCCTGATGTAACGTGGAAAAACAAACGATCACCTTTTAGGCCGGATCAATGGACCAGCCGGATGAGCTAAGTGGGTGATGGGTTGAGGCGATCGCTTGGCGTGTTTGAATGGGGGCTGACGGGAAATGGTAATTTATTGTGACTATCTTGAACGAATCTTAAGGGCGCGGGTTTACGATGTGGCCCAAGAAAGTCCCCTGGATCTGGCTCCCCGACTATCCTCCCGCCTCAACAACACTGTTTTCCTCAAGCGAGAAGATCTGCAAGCGGTGTTTTCGTTCAAACTTCGGGGCGCTTACAACAAAATGGCCAATCTGCCACCAGAGCAGTTGGCTAAGGGAGTGATTGCGGCCTCTGCCGGAAACCATGCCCAGGGCGTTGCCCTCGGCGCTGATCACTTGGGCACCACCGCCATTATTGTGATGCCTGTGACCACGCCCCAGACGAAAGTGGATGCGGTGAAGGCTAGGGGGGGCATCGTGATTCTACATGGCGATACCTTTGATGATGCCTATACCCACGCCATGCAGCTGGTGCAAGAAAAGGGGATGACCTTTATCCATCCGTTTGATGACCCGGAGGTAATTGCGGGACAAGGCACCATCGGTCTGGAAATTTTGCGGCAATATCAAAAGCCGATCCATGCGATTTTCGTGGCGATTGGGGGTGGAGGACTAATCTCAGGGGTAGCGGCTTATGTCAAGCGCCTATGCCCTGAGATTCGGGTGATTGGGGTTGAACCTGTGGATGCAGATGCCATGTACCAGTCCTTGCAACAGGGAAAACGGGTCAAACTCGACCGGGTGGGACTGTTTGCCGATGGGGTGGCGGTGCGTCAGGTGGGGGCGGAAACCTTTCGCTTGTGCCAACAGTATGTGGATGAGGTGATTCGAGTCGATACTGATGACACTTGTGCCGCGATTAAGGACGTGTTTGAAGATACGCGATCGATTATGGAACCGGCGGGGGCATTGGCGATCGCTGGCCTCAAAGCCTACGTGGAGCGAGAGGGCATCACGGACCAGACGTTGGTGGCGATCGCCTGTGGCGCGAATATGAATTTTGATCGGCTCCGATTTGTCGCCGAACGGGCCGAAGTGGGGGAACAACGAGAAGCCATCTTTGCGGTCACCATTCCAGAAGAACCCGGTAGCCTCAAGCGCTTTTGTGAATGTATTGGTCCCCATAACCTCACCGAGTTCAACTACCGGATTACTGATGCTGCTGCCGCCCAAATTTTCGTTGGTATCCAAATTCAAAACCGTGCCGATGGTCATGACATCCTGGAGAACTTTGAAGCTCATGGGTTTCCCACCTTAGATTTGACCGACGATGAACTGGCCAAGCTCCACATTCGCCACATGGTCGGAGGGCGATCGCCCCTTGCCGACCACGAACTCCTGTACCGGTTCCAATTTCCCGAACGCCCCGGTGCCCTGACTAAATTTGTCTGTACCATGAACCCTAGCTGGAACATTAGCCTATTTCACTATCGCAACCACGGGGCCGACTGTGGCCGGGTTTTGGTGGGGATGCAAGTTCCCCCAGAAGATATGCAGGAATGGCAGGCTTTTTTGGATACTCTTGGGTATCCCTACTGGGATGAAAGTAATAACCCTGCCTATCAACTGTTCCTGAGGTAGAGGATTCCACGATTTCTCTAGAGGGTTGCAACAATTTTTCCTGAGGTCGATCATTCCACGATTTCTCAGGGTTTTAAGACAATCCTTGATTCCCTTAAACTATTCTTAAAAACAAGCATGTAGTTTCTAGATGCAACAACTGCTTTCCTGGGAGAGTTTATCCACCGATGGATTGGATGCTAGAGCGTGCGATCGCCCACCGAGGGCTACATTCGGGAGTAGCGGTGCCAGAGAATTCCATGGGCGCTTTTGCAGCGGCCCTGGCCCACAATCACCCCATTGAGTTAGATGTCCAGCTCTTGGCTGATGGCCAGGTCGTCGTGTTTCACGATACTCACCTGGATCGGATGACTGGGCAGGCGGGGGCGATCGCCCACCAAACCCGCGATACTCTCAAGCCCTTGCGATTATTGGGCACTGACGAGCATATTCCCTGCTTATCAGAGGTGTTGGCTCTGATCAACGGTCGGGTGCCCTTGCTGATTGAAATCAAGAATGAAGGGAAAGCAGGCGCTCTCGAAGCAGCAGTTTTAGCGGTGATGTCAGACTACACCGGAGAGTTTGCCATCCAGTCCTTCAACCCCTATTCACTCATCTGGTTCAAGCAACACGCCCCTCACATTGTCCGAGGACAATTGTCCAGCAACTTCAAAGAGGCCAACTTAACCTGGCTGCTGAAGGTGATTTTGGGCAATATGTTGCTGAATTGGGCCAGTGCGCCTCACTTTATCGCCTACGATCTCAATGCCCTCCCCAACTTAGCGACCACGATTGCCAATCGCATCTTCAAGCGTCCTTTGCTGGCTTGGACCGTCCGCAGTCAGGCCGACCACCAACGGGCGCTTCAGTACGCCGATAACATCATTTTTGATCGGTTTTAGCTTGCGTTGAACTTGCGATCGCGTTGAACTTGTGAGACCCTACCGTCCCCCATTAGGAATAAAGAGAAGCACTAGCCCAGTTCCCCCAAGATACAGCCCCAGCACCGCCCCCGCTAACAAGCTTTGAGTCACAGGGTCCGTCGATGGGGTTAAGACTGCCCCTAGCACTACCGCCGCTAGCAGCACGTAACGCCACCCTGCCAACATTTGCTTCGCCGACACAATCCCCAATAGTCCCAACAAAAACTGAATCACCGGAATCTGGAAGGCAATTCCGGTGCTAAACAAGAGCAGGAGCACAAACTCAAAGTAGCGATCAATGGACCACAACTGCTCTACCACCTCGGCCCCATAGCTGATAAAAAAGTTGAGCGCGGCTGGAATCAGGGCAATGTAGGCAAACCCAATTCCCGCGAAAAACAAAAAACTAGATCCCAAAACAATCGGCCCCAGCAATCGCCGCTCTCGCCGGGTCAATCCCGGCACAACAAATTGGATAATTTGATACAAAATGACCGGACTGGCCAGCAACAGGCCGCTGTAACCCGCGACCTTAACCGAGACAAAGAAATACTCACCAGGGGAGAGTTGAAGGAACTTGGCCCCCTGGGCCGGCACTTCCAAAATCTCAACAATCCGATTCACAAACACAAAGCACGCAACCACCCCAACGAAGACTGCTCCCAGTGCGTAAAAAATCCGTTGCCGCAGCTCATCGAGATGGTCAAAGATGGACATCTCCACATCATCCGGAAGCTCATCGAGATACTCATCCTCAGATCCAGACTGTTCCTGAATCGATGTCGCCTGATCGTCCTGTGGTTTTAACTCTGGGGTAATAGCCATGAAACTGGATTGTTGATTGAACTGAACCGCCTACCCTACAAATCTTAATGCAAATTCTCCACGCCTTGGTGAGGCACCCCCCGGAAATCCAAAAACACACCAAAAGTAATCCCACTAGTGCTGCTTGGCGGAAATAACCTGGCCATTGGCGCACCCCCTGCTAACTCCCCCTTGCTAAGCTACGGTGTACACACAAGTCGAACCCCCCCCTCTAACTCCCCCTTGCAAAGGGGGAGGACCGGAATCTCCCCCCTTTGCAAGGGGGGACTAAGGGGGGTAAAGCCAAGTTTTGGGCTTCAAAATGAACCGTAGCCTTGCTAAGGGGGAGGACCGGAGTTTCCCCCCTTGGCAAGCTACCGTGTACACACAAGTCGAACCACCCCCTCTAACTCCCCCTTGCAAAGGGGGAGGACCGGAGTTTCCCCCCTTTGCAAGGGGGGACTAAGGGGGGTAAAGCCGAGTTTT
>JBFRWC010000294.1:0-3400 GCA_051439365.1 Leptolyngbyaceae cyanobacterium | reverse complement strand
CCATAAGCGATATCGCCTGAATCATTAAAGGCTGTCCTCCTGAAAAAATCTTTTGTATTGGTGAGAAAAGCGCTTTTCTTTGCGGTCGAACTTCATCGACTCTTGGGATATTTTGATTTTTCCTGTCATCCACTTTAAATCATCTTACACTGAATTCTCGGTTGAATAAGCTGGATGAAATTGGGAAGCTAGTAATGCAAGAGTGATGAGTCTGGATTTTAATAGTCAGATAGATCTAACTAAGACAGAGATGGCAGAAATCAGGCAAACTCTTCGTCTCTATAGACGAGTGTGAAAAGAAGGTAAGGCAAATCTATCAATAGTTTGAAGAACAGATAGGCTTTTTCCAGACTTCATAAATCGAAGATAAATTTTCACACGGAGAGCAAATCATCCTCTCTTAAAATGAGAAGGAGAATTGATTTTAGTTTCTGGCTTCAGCTTCATATTGGGTAGCATCGCTCCAGGTTTTCGATGATGTCAATCGAAAGATCTGTGTCAATCGAAAAATGTGCAGCAACGGTTCGTAAATGCAAAGTGTAAGTTCCTGGGAATGAACGATGGTCGATTTTAACTTTGTTTTTAATGAGCATATTCCATCCGTCGCCGTTGAAGCCGTTAAACGAGCGGGCCAACGCTGGTCCAGCGTATTCAAGGATGACGTAACGGTCAATATTGCGATTGAGCCTGCAACGTTGCCAGAGCAAGTAATTGGGTCGGCCTATCCCAGTTTTGTCAGAGCCGACTATGGGGAAATGTTGAACCAGTTTGCCTTGGATGAAACATCTCAATTGGATGCAACGGCCAATCAATATTTACCCACCGTGGTCAGTGAAAATGGGGGCATTCGCCGTATCATCAATCGGCCAGAGGATTCCTCCAGGCTGCGCTCTGATGATAGTGCCTCTAATCTCTGGCTCACCCGTGCCAATGCGAAAGCTTTGGGGGTGGTCCCTGGAGGAGATAGTACGTTTGATGGAGTGATTCGCTTTAGTACCGCGATTAACTGGGATGCCAGCGTAGACAATGGCATTAACGATGCTAAATATAGCTTGACCGGAGTTGCGACTCACGAAATTGGCCACATCTTAGGGTTTGTCAGTGGTCTGGATCTCTTGGACTTTGATCTGCGTGAGGGCACCTTCCAAAGTGGCAAGACCTATGATTATATTTCGCCGATGGATTTATATCGGCAGTCAACCCTCACTGTTGGAAAGCCTGGGATTCATTGGGCGGTCGAAAATCGCAAGCAATATCTTTCCCTGGATAACCAAACCTATGCAGCCCAGATGGCCAGAGGGTTATCGATCGATAGAGCCGATGGAAACTTCCAGGCCAGTCACTTTGCCATTACGGAAGATGCGGCCATGCGGCCCACGTTGGCCTCCGGTGCCGTCAACAAAATGACTGCCCTTGATGTTAAGTTGCTCGATGTCATGGGTTGGGATCAAAGCACTGGTAGCGGTGTCGATTATCAGTCGTCAGCCGCCGCATATACCGTTGATCCAGACGGCTTCGATGCGTCCTTACGGAGAGCTAGAAAGAACAAAGGCAACACATCTACGAGTTTCTGGCAAGAGCAAGGATTGTCCATGACAGCGTCTGATAGTCTTCCACTCACCACCATCGAGGGGACGGAGAGTCAGGATACTCTCCAGGGGGAGCAAGCCAATGAGCGAATCTTGGGCTTAGGGGACGATGATTGGTTACATGGCGGTGCTGGGGATGATGTCCTCAACGGCAATATGGGCGATGATGTGGTCAAAGGTGGCAGCGGCACGGACTACTTACTGGGGGGCGGTGGTAGCGATCGCCTCGTTGGCGGAGCCGGGGCCGATGTGTTCGTCGTTCAAGACAAATCAGGCACCGATCGGGTCAAAGATTTTCAGATTGGTATCGATCAGCTAGCATTGTCTCAACCCCTCTCCTTAGGTCAAAGTGACATGGGCCAACTCAGCCTCAGCCCACAAGGCGATGACACCGTGATTAGTTTGGGCGATCGCTCTCTGATGGTTCTAGAGGGAACTCGTTCCAATCAGATCACCGCCGCCGCATTTGTCAATGAATTGGCCATTGAATCAGCCATTGAATCGGCCATTGAATTCAGCAATTAAGGCCATTCCCCCGTTCGCTCACGGTGCCCCCTATCTGTAAGCATTCTCTAAGCATTCTATTCAAGAGGTCATTATGGTTTTCCCTGTCTTCCGTCAAAAGCTAGCACTGTTGAGTCTCCTGGGTCTCCTCAGCACCGTGGCCCTGAATGGCACGAACGTCGCCCAAGCCCAAGCTGCCGAAGAACCCCGCCAAGGCTTCCCCACCAGCCGCGTCGGAGGCGGCACCCGCAGCAATTGCCATGCCGATGACCCTTTAGTGGCGCTCATCCCTGAAACAGGCTTGCTCAAAGTCACAGCAGCCCAGCCCAGCCTATGGTTTTACATCCCCCAATCTGACGCGCTCCAAGACGCTGAATTTATCCTGTACAACTCGGAGGAAACCATTATCTATGAAACCACCTTCACCACCGCCGAAGAATCGGGCCTCGTGGAGTTAAACCTAGCCGACCTGGCCCCAGACCTAACATTGGACCCCAATCAGCAATATCAGTGGTTCCTGTCACTCATTTGTCCCCATAGTCGGGTCGCCGATCTCGTGGTTCATGGCTGGGTGCAGCCCGTTGAACTCACCCAAGGCTCCAGCCCCCAGGACAGCAACAATCAGGATTTCCAAGCAAATCTGAGTGCTTATTTAGAGAACGGCTTTTGGTCCCGCGCCCTAACCCTGCTGACGGAATCCCATCAAGGCGATCCCAACAACGCCGCAGCCACCAATCAATGGTCCCACCTAATCCAATCCATGAGTCTGCCATCGCTCCCTCTGACGGTGGTCAATCCAACCCCTTAGATCTGGGGTAGGTCCGCAAATGTGGGGCGGGTCTCCTCAGAACCCCGGCTTCTTGAAGAAGCCGGGGTTCTGAGCTACTGCTTATTCGTGGGTGATTCGCTGTCCCTTCCTTGTTTTTTTGTGTTTAAAGGCTAAAACCCCAGAATCCCAGGGTCTATACTCATTCTGGCTAGGATAGGATATCGTTAAGAACTGGCCAACTGCCCGAACGCCTTCACTGCGCGGTTGCCACCACCGTTCACAAAGTTTGATCACCGATGTGCTATGTTGGAGCATCTTTCAAGAAGAATCGCCACTTTCCTGGCAGTCATTAAGGCAAAAACTAGGGCCACAGCTCATACAGGACAGACGACTCAATATTGTTTGCGGTATGGCCAAGTAGTGCTACTGGGTTCCCTGGCTATCACTGGAGCCGTACTAGGCATCCGCCAATTCGGTTGGCTAGAAGCCTTTGAACTGGATGCCCTTGACCATATGGTGCGATCGCAGCCCCAAGCTC
>JBFRWC010000293.1:0-7542 GCA_051439365.1 Leptolyngbyaceae cyanobacterium | reverse complement strand
TCGATAACCAGGGTCAACTGGCTGGCGGTCGCGGTCACTTGAATGGGTGCCGTTAGCTGCACCTCTGGCATGTAGACCTGGAGGGCTTGCTCTATTTCGTGCTTAACCAAAGCTCGGAGAGTGTTATCGTTGGCTTCTTGCAGTCGATGATGAACCCCTCCGCCATAGGTACGCCGCATCACCCGCTCTCCCAAGCGAGTACTCAACAGGTGGCGCACATTCTGCTTGATTTTTTCGAATCCCCCAGCTTGGCGAATGCCACCGTTGGCGATCTGAAATGGAAAAGCAAACCCAGAGAGCGTGTGGTTCATATCAGTCACCTACCAGAACTGTCGGAAACGCACTCAGAACGACACCCTGCGCGTTCTCTGTGTCACCGCTTCGGTTTTGTTGCGTCTGATCCAGAAAGCGAACTACCCCTTTTTTTTTCGGGCCATAAATGACACTGCTGCTAGCCTGGATCAGCTTGCAGGAGCCTTTGGTAACATTAGTACGAACCCCACCTAAGGAACCTGATTCATCACCCGAGCTGGTCTCAATCACGGCATCTTCTAAGAGCACATATTCGCCGCCGACCTTCACCTCCTTGCCGCTTTCATTAGTCACCCGATCTGCCTGACCGAGTTGGACAACATTAGGATAGGGAATCGGAACCGCACCTGAAGGTCCAGGCGTTTTACAGACATCAGGAAATGCCAGGGCAATTCCTTTAGCGATCGCAATAGGTTTAGCCATAACACGTTATCCCCACGAAATATCTACGTTGATGCTGTGACAACTAATCGGCGGTAAGCATCCTCTGGATGCCGATCGAATGGCCAGGCTCCTCGCCAAACTAAATAACAGCGATTGATGGTTGGCTCTACCACCAATGTGTCGAGATTCATTGGGACAACCTGACTTTTCCATTGGCTGGCTTCATCTAAGCCCATTCCGGTGTAGTAGTAATAGGTAGCCGATACTCGTTCATTTAACAGGCTTAAGTGATAACCCCTGCCTTGGTCACGCTCTATCTGAATTTGGGCCATCCTGGGTAAATAAGGAAAAGGAAGTTCGGCAGGTATCGCCCCACTACGGTGATAACCGTTATAAAAGCGATTGCTAAAACCAGGTTGATTGTTGTTCGAACTCGGCAAGGGATCACTCAAGGGATAGGCCTCTGGCTCTTCGGGGAATGGGCCAGCTTCTGTTTCACGCTCGGTCCCTACCCGAGGCTCCCAGCCAAACATAGCTTTTTCCAATTCCCAACTCTCAGATGCACCCTCTAGAGCAATGTCACGCTCTAACCAAGGCTTCCCCTTAACCTTGACGCGAACCGTCCCTGCGATATCAGTCCAGCCCAAGACAATGACATCAGCTTCTGGCTTAAATGGCGCTAGGTCATGTTCGTATCGAAGGGTAGTCGCAGGATCCCAACGGGTTACATAATCGCGCTCCTCAACTTGCACCCGATCATAGAAAATGGCTGCCGTCGCAGGTTCAGATGCCGTGCGTAATACGACACGCATAGCTTTCTGTTTCAGATCAGATGGCCAACTCCCACTAGCCCAAAACCGGGTTAGATTGGTGTTTGAAATCATATCGGCACTAATGGTACATGTAACCGCACTGTCACCGGCCTCAAGTTGCACGCTTTCAAGTCTGGCGGGAACAGGGGCTGCTGTTGCATAAAAGCTAAAAGTAAACTGTCGTCCACCCAGGTTTTGTTCAAAAGCCAGCGTCTGAGTGACAGAGCCATTGCGTTCACCCCTTACCTGTAGCCAGTGATGATGTTCGTCATGGGGATCCTGTACTCGCTCGATTAACACATTATTGGGGTGCCAATTGAGAGAATTATCTTCATTATCAAATAAATCGTATTCAAAATCACTATTGAGTACTAAATTGTCACGCTGATCTTGGAGAAAAACTGGCATAGACGCTACGGGACTCAACTTCCCACTGGCAGAGTCAATGGCATAGGTACGCTTCAGAACAGCAGTTCCTACCCGTTCAGTCCTATCGGCAAAATCTTTACGATAACCAACCAGGAAGAATCCTGCATATCCATTTTGGGTGGGAAAGACAGTTTCCATTTACTTCTAAGGATTCAAATGAATAGGATTACCAATTGCGGTGAGCTGACTTGTAGCGTCAACAGTGATGTTTTTTCCCCTGATATTGATGTTTTCCCCACTGATATTTACATCCGCTGATGATTGGAGAGTTATTCCACCACTATTGAGGAAAACGCTGTGCTTATTTTCCTTATCCTGCAGGTGAATACCCTGTTGGCTGAAGGTAATGAGGTAATGATTAATGCCATCTTCAATGCGAATACCTCCGCCTCGATTAGCCTCCCCATCGTGAAAAACAATGAGATGTCCGGAGGCTGTTTTGAACACCTGCTTCTGAGACTGCTCATCCTTAGCTTCGGATGGCCAATCACCTGGCCTGGCCTTTATAGATGTCCAAAGGGTTGCTTCTACTCCCTCAGAATGACCCCCTTCAAATTCAACCCAAACCGTATCTCCTATTTGGGGCAAAAAATACATACCAAAGGGTGGAGCAGGATATGCTTCAACTACCTCTTGATCGCCATACATGTTAGGGATCTTAATCTTTAACCTTCCAAGATTTTTCTCATCTCGGTTATCAACAACAGTACCTGTATATTTTCCAAAATATTGATCTGCCATAGAATGACCTCGCCACTACTAACGAACACATTTAAAGTCTGTTTTGTAACCACTACTATCAATTTTGTTGGTCACGTTGGCCACATACCAGTTACCGTTGAAGCGCTCACTAACCCCCTCAATGACAATATTTGACTTCGCCCGGAGCCAAATGTTTCCAAATGTGCTGCCACTAGCGCTCATGCCCAGGTGACGAGCTTCAAGGGAATCATTGGTGGATTCCAAATCTGCTTTATCAATCACGACTTCCCCAACTGTGATCCGGCTAGCTATCAGCTGCTCTTGAAGAGTTTGCTTACGGGTTGGTCCTTTGGCGTAAAGGGCATTAATCAAAGTGCGATCGCGATCGTTGGCCTGGGCTAATCGAGTTTTATCCAATGACCAAATGACAACTTCAGGGGGTGTTTTTTCTTGACTTTTAACCGTCTTCCCTTGCCCATCTATGTCAGCAATTTGTTTCAGTCGGTCGATATAGCCGCTATCAAAACTGGGTGAGAAGCTAATTAAGTTGCTGGTTGGTCCCATACGATAGCGCAATACCAACGTATCGGGTCGATTCAGCTTAACAATTTGTCGTTCAGGAATGAAATAAAGAACTTCGTTGTCTTGCTCATTTAACTCTACAAAGCACTTAGCATGATATTTCTCTGCCAGTTCCTGAAGAAACGCCAGGTCCGTTTTGCCATCTTGGTGAAACGGTTTTATCGGATCTGAGGTCAGCTGAGTTTTGACCGCTTCAAAGCCATAGGATTTACCAATTTTCTGGACGATTTCGGTAACCTTCAGATCTTTCCATCGCTTTTTCTTTTCTACCAGCCCCATCAGAATGGACTTGTCCTCGCCTTTCAGCGTGATTGACGGCACTCCATTTTCTGGATAGCTCAGCTCTACTTTGGTGAGAATGGCCCGCAACATTAACGCATGCTGGTTAGACTCGGCATAGCCCATATCGATCTCAACGCTGCATCCCTCAAACAACGCATCGGCATAAATCATGCGTGGGTCGGGAATTGTCAGGGTGAAATTGTCAGCCTGACGGTCGTCTTCCACCACCGTTACACTATTGACCCAGGGCGTGATGTCTTCGCCTTCTAGGGTGATGTTGTAATACGGGGTACGAATGCCCATCCTCAGAACCTCCGAGCACGGGTAATGCGAGTGGCAGGTCCAGGTGCTGGAAGATTTAAGACATCCCCTGGCTGGATATCTAGGGGATACACAATCGGGTTGGCATCCAAAATACGCCACCAAAGACGCTCGTCACCATACAAGCGCTGGGCCAGAAGATCGATCCCTTCCCCTTGAATAACCTGATGTCGAGTGGCATGGCGAGTGGTTTGTTGTTTCCTCAACCGGAGAGCGAACGCCTGTCGGGTTGTGCCATCAGGAGCGGTTGTTTTCAGAATGGGGAGATTGGCATAGCGAGAATCAGGTTTAACAGGCATATAATCAACTCCTTCGCAAAAATAGGGATAGGTCTTGAAAGATGAAGCTTAACTAGAAGGATGAAATTCAACTAGCGAAATCGAGACATCCGCCCGCAATGGGGCCATCTGAGCATTAAACAACAACTCATTTATGCTGACTTCTGTCACGATGCAGTCGATGATCCGGTTTGGTGACTGACCTCCTGAGTAGCCAAACCCAAAGCGACACAGGGGGGGACTAGCAAATTGCTGCGCATCCTTGTAAAAGGGAGCAAAACTACCCATGCTGGCTTTCTGCCAGGGGGATTTCCAGCCTTGACGATTTGTTTCAGGCGGAGTTGTACTTAACACTGCTGGGTATAGAAAAGCCCGATACTTGTTCAGCTCCGGCTCAATGCTGCCGCTTTCATCCCTGGCAATGCGAACCCCATTATCTGCATTCGAGTTGTCTTGAGATGGTTGCCCATTAGGGCTTGCGGATCCTGTGAAGACGCCATCCACCCGCACGGTAAAACTGAGGGTGCGATCGCCCCCAGAAGTGTATTGACGCAGCGGCATTAGCCGCCCAGGAGCATTGAGAGTGGCATAGTTGACAGAACGTTTGTCACTAATTTGGGTGGGATTGTACTGAAATTCCACCACAATTTCTGGATCGAGCCCAACGCTGGCTAAAAAGCCACGAACTGGATTTTGTTGTTGGAGCATGGTTGATCCTCCTTCGTCTGGGTTTGACGAACTAGGCATATCGTGTACCCGTACGGAACGCTTGCTCTGTTCGCAGCATGTCTAGCCGTTCTCGCAAACGATGGACAATTTCATCGCTCAGTAATTGAGCCGAATCGGCCTCTAAGCGTTCGGCATTGATTGTGATTGTGACGTTCTCTAAGGTGACTGACTGATCGACCGATTGAGCCGCCCCGGCTGCCAGCATTGGAGAATGGCTTCTTGGGGATGCAATTGCAACGCCAGCAGTGCCTCTGACTTCACTGCTGGGGGTAGCTGTAGCTAAAACAGGAAAAGGTATTTGCCGGTTCGCCGATGGGGGTGCAGCCAACTCTCCTAAACCGGCTCCAGACAGACCAATCGGAGTCATAGAGAGTTGGTTCAAACGGGAGAGTCCATCGATCAAGGAGGCTAAAGGAGCCATAGTAGATAGGGTTTCTGAGCTAAAGGAAGCTAACGTAGTGCCCAGCTGTTTAATAAAGCCAACCGTCTGCCCAAAACCCAATCCAACTATTCTTATATCCAATTGACCCAGCTTTCCAAAACCTGTAAGTAGACTGGTTAAGGAATCAATCAGTTGAGCCAGGTTGGGCATAGCCTTCAAAACCGATGCATCGACATCCTCGATTTCGTCGAGCAAGGTTTCCATGAAGTTTCCCAGTCCCTCAATGACACCTATGACTGCTGGTCCCACAGTGCTCCCTAGCTTAAAGCCTCCAACTTTGAGACCAGTGTCAGTAAAAGTGCCTTTGATATCCTTTATCCCTCCCATCAGACTCCCTAGACTGTTGACCAATGGAACTAAAGCCGGCGCTGCCTGTAGCACTGGGGCTTTAACATCCTCAAATGCCTTAACTAGGTTTGCAGCAAAGCTGCCTAACTCCTCTATCACAGCAACAATTGCTGGAGCCACACTAACGCCTATCTTCAAGCCCTCAGTCTTAATACCGACATCGGTCACGGTACCCCCAATGTCTTTTATCCCACTCACCAACCCGCCTAAGCTATTGGTAAGTGGAACAAGGCCGGATGCAGCTTGAAGTACTTGAGGTTGAACTTTGGCAAAAGCATCACCCAGTTTGCGGATAAACTCGCCTAGATTCTCAATAGCTTTAACACTGGCTGGGCCTACCGCAACACCCACATTCAAACTAGCTTCTCCTAATTGCTCACTCGATGCTTTCAGATCAACACCTACCTTAACAACCGTGCCTTCAATGCCACGGGTCATCTCTCCCAGACTCTGGATCAGGGGAGCCAGGTTGGGAGCGGCTCTGAGGACAGGAGCTTTAACTTTGGCGAAGGCGTCTCCCAATTGACCGATAAAGCCGCCCAGCTGCTCAATAGCCTGAATACTGGCGGGACCGACCCCAACACTGAGATCTAAAGCGGCTTCTCCTAAGCCCTTCACAGGGGCTTTCATGCCCAGGTCCACCTCAACAACCGTACCCTTGATGCCACTGGCCATCTCTCCCAAACTCTGGATCAGGGGAGCCAGGTTGGGAGCGGCTCTGAGGACAGGAGCTTTAACTTTGGCAAAGGCGTCTCCCAGTTGACCGATAAAACCGCCCAGCTGCTTAACAGCCTGAATACTGGCGGGACCGACTCCAACACTGAGATCTAAAGCGGCTTCTCCTAACTCCTTCACAGGAGCTTTCATGCCCAGGTCCACCTCAACAACCGTACCCTTGATGCCGCTGGCCATCTCTCCCAGACTCTGGATCAGGGGAGCCAGGTTGGGGACTGCCCGCAGCACTGAAGCATCAAACTTTGTAATCACAGCTCCCAGTTTGTCGATAAAAGGCACCACACTAGCTAAGCTCAAGCTCAGCAGATTCAAACTAGGCAACAGCTCCTCACGAATAGCCCGGCTTAATTGATTTGCATTGGTTGCAGTGAGTTCAAAACTCATGGGCATAGCGTATCCCTCCCTAGCCGCATTTCTCTCCGGAGATTAACCAATACGGTTGCGAGAAGCGCGGTTAATAGCCTGATTTTCCCGTTCAATGTGATCTGAAAGTAAACGCATATATTCGTGGCGTTCGGGGATGTCCAACCCCATGATTTCGGTGTAGGTCCAGTGCAGGTGATAACTCAGATAAAAAACTTCCTGCCGGAGTTGTTCTGCAGTACCTACTGCAGCGAGAAAAAACTAGTTAAGTCCAGACTCGTTTGAAATCGGTGTCCACATGACTCGCATTCAACTTCCCGAGTCAGATTTACTCCAGGGGTGTTTTGACGAAAGGCTTTCTCAATGCGGGCGCGATCGCCCATTGTCAAGTCGCTCATCAGTTTGGTGCCCAATCCTTCGCGACGATTCGAGGGCATGTCACCCAGCGACTGCAAACAGCGCGTTAAGAGTGCATTCATGCCACGAGAAGGATTATCTTTAACAATGCCAGCCGTTTTTTCCTCATCTGCACCTGTCGGCAGTCTAAACACCATAGTGGTGTATAGCTCACCCTCTTTATCTTCGTAGCCATCTTCTAACTCAACCAAAATATCTGGAGGACCACTCCCATTTACTCGGCTGATTGGCAAGTCATCCAAATTCTCGAAAATATGGTTAATTTCACCACAAGCTGGACACCTATAGTTAGCTTCTAACTCGTCTCCAAACGTGATCTTTCGCAACTCTAACAGCAAGTAGTTGCGGTCTGACGAAGTTAACTGAGCGACCACCTGGCTTTGGACGGGCTTCAAGTCTCCCAATT
>JBFRWC010000292.1:0-20848 GCA_051439365.1 Leptolyngbyaceae cyanobacterium | reverse complement strand
TGACTGTTTGGGGACATACCCTATTTCATATTCCGCCCCTTTGTAAGTTAAACCCTGTATATGATGAGCTAGTGGCGTTGCGCTTTCGGGCACTCTGCTACCTGGCCGATACTTGTGGTGAAGATATCCAAGCCTATTTCTAGGTTTGTTTTTTAAAAGCGAATGGGTGGCGATCGCTCTCAGTAAACAGCATGGCGATCGCTTTTGTCCTTAAATGCGTCATAAAGGACGTTTTCCCCTTACAACGATATTTTTTAATAAATATTTCAATTTCATCGTTGTTTATAGAGATTAGTTAGAATGTGAGTCGTTGTCAAATGTTAGACTTGCTGACGGCAAAATATGGCACGGGAATCGCCTTCTATTCCGACCTTTGACTCTATGCTAATCCCTACAATTGAGGCGCTGCAAAGCTTAGGGGGATCTGGAACCATTGAAGAAATCTACAATCAGGTTGCCCAAAATCTGAACTTACCAGATGAAGTCTTAGAGGTCTTACATGGAAGTACATCCCAATCTGAAGTTGAGTATCGCTTAGCTTGGAGCCGTACTTACCTGAAGAAATATGGTCTGATTCAAAATTCAGCGCGTGGCGTTTGGGCTTTAACATCAACTTCCGTTAATCCGGCAACCTTGAATCCAAAGGACATTGTCAGAACTGCTAGAAACAAAAGTAATCAACATCAGAAATCAAGTGATACCTCCGATGATTCTGTTGAAGTTGTGGAAGAATCGGAGGAAGGGGCTTGGCATCAACAACTCCATAATGTCTTGCTAAATCTTGAGCCGTCTGCTTTTGAACGACTGGCCCAGCGATTATTACGGGAATCTGGTTTTGTTCAGGTCCAGGTCACTGGAAAATCGAATGATGGGGGGATTGATGGGGTTGGCATTGCACGAGTGAATGGTTTTTTGAGTTTTCATGTGCTGTTCCAATGTAAGCGCTATCAAGGATCGGTCACTGCAGGACAAATAAGAGATTTTCGCGGGGCAATGCAAGGTAGGACCGACAAGGGTTTGTTTATCACAACTGGAACATTTACGAGAGATGCAGTTAAAGAGGCAACAAGAGATGGAGCGCCGCCGATCGATCTAATCGATGGTGAACAGTTGGTTCAGAAACTCAAAGAGCTAGAACTTGGGGTCAAAATCACCATGATTGAGGCCGTTGAAGTGGACGAAGCCTGGTTTGCAAAAATTTGATTTACGCCAAGCGTTGAGCTAACACGGCGTAAAACGGATCGCCACCCCCCAACCCTAACATCTGCAAAATGGCGGAGGTGGAGGACTGATTGGCAACAACCCCCGGTGTACTAAATCCCTCAACTGCACGAAAATACTTTTGTACCAAAAACACTCGCTGCCGTTCGGTCCCGTCGCGCCAAGCTTGGATTGCCTTTTGATAGAACATCCGGTTGGAGAAGCTGATAATGGCAATCCCACCTGGCTTCAGGACTCGATGGATTTCCGCAAAGATCTTCTCTGGTTCTTGGAGGTACTGGACTGAAACCGCATTGAGAACCGCATCAAATTGTTGATCCACGAATGGAAGTGTTGGATCATGATTCAGATTCTGAACCACATAGCTCTCTAATCGGGGATTCCGGGCCAGTTCCTGCTCATTCATCCCGTGGCCGATGACAGACGCGAATTCAACATCATCAGGCAAGTGAGACACCCAACTGCTCATCATGTCGAGGATGGTCGTGTTGGGGCTGAGGCGATCGCGATACAAATCGGTCAACTGCTGAATGAAGCCATCATCCACATGGGTGACAAATCGGGGATAGTCGTAGAATAAATTGTCGTCCGATTCATCCAGCTTAGTGCGTTGGGTAGGTTGCAGATAAGTCACGATTACCTCAATCTTGGCGTATTGTATGGGGCTTGGGCCTTAAGCCCCACCCTAGAGTCATCCTGGCGCAAGCTACGGCTTGTGGGAATCTTTCCCGCCATTTCGTAACATTGTAAAGTAGAGTAACAGCGACGGCAGACTCTTGAGCAAATCAGAAAATGAGGGCAGAATGACGAATCAGCAGGATGTCGCAGTTAAATTTCACAACGTCACCTACAGTATTAATCAGAAAAACTTAATTGCTAACTTGAACCTCACTATTCCCAGTGGCGAAGTCTTAGCGTTGCTGGGGCGCAGTGGCAGTGGCAAAACTACGACCCTGAAATTGGTGAATCACTTACAGATGCCCACCATGGGTCAGGTCATTGTACAGGGGCGATCGACCACAGATTGGGATGCGATCCAACTGCGGCGGCGGATTGGCTACGTGATTCAAAATATTGGTCTGTTCCCCCATTTCACGATCGCGCAGAATGTGGGCCTCGTGCCATCGCTAAAACAGTGGCGATCGGAGGATATTCGGAAGCGAGTGGATGAGCTGTTAGATTTAGTCGGTTTGGAGCCAAGCAAATTTGCCCAGCGCTATCCCAATCAATTGTCGGGAGGACAAAAGCAGCGGGTAGGGGTGGCGCGGGCGTTGGCGGCTGATCCACCCATTTTGCTGATGGATGAACCCTTTGGTGCCCTCGATCCAATTACTCGGTTGGAATTACAACAGCAACTCCGCCAAATCCAAATTCAAATGGAGAAGACCGTTGTGTTTGTCACCCATGATATTCAAGAAGCCTTTTTCTTGGGAACGCGCATTGGACTGATGTACAAGGGAGAATTAGTGACAGTGGGCACCCCGGAGGAGTTTCGGCGATCGCCCCACCCGGAAGCCCAGCGTTTCATGGCTTGCTTAGACATGGCATTAGAGATGCCAACCGATCATCCGTCAACGGCTCATCCATTAACTGATAATTCGTCAAGTTTTAATCAGAAAACCGACAATTCACTAACCGATAATCTGCACTAGGGGTCACTATCATGGGTTTTCTATCAGCCATTCCCTACGGTTCGGAAATTTTGGTGCGAATGGGGGAGCATCTAATCTTAGTGGCCATTTCTACGACGGTGGCGATCGCCCTCGGTTTGCCTCTGGGGATTTTAATTACCCGCCAGCCCAAGCTGACCCAACCGATTCTGGGGTTTGCCAACGCGGTCCAAACCATTCCCAGTCTTGCCATCTTTGGCTTTTTGATTTCAGTGCCGCTTTTGGGGGGGATTGGTAAAACTCCGGCCATCGTTGCTCTGACGCTTTATGCCTTGCTTCCCATTATTCGTAATACCTACACTGGAATCATCGGTATTGATCCGGCTATTCGCGAGGCAGGTCGGGGCATGGGGATGACTGATCGCCAATTGCTGCTGCAAGTGGAAATTCCCTTGGCCCTGAGTGTGATTCTGGCGGGGGTGCGGGTGGCGACAGTGATTTCTGTGGGGATTGCTACGATTGCCGCTGCCGTTGGGGGGGGCGGTTTGGGCGTGTTTATTTTTCGTGGGATTGCCTCAGTCGATAACCAATTGATTTTGGCGGGAGCCATTCCCTCTGCTCTGATTGCGTTTGGGGCTGACTTTTTGTTGGGGCTACTCGAAAAATATTTGAATCAGCGCGATCGCCATGATGGGTCGGCCAGCAAGCTACTCAAACGGTTGCTCCTGCTGAGCTTAGCGGGGATCATCGCGGTGGGCGTGGGAGCGATCGCCCCCCTGTGGTCTTCTAACCCCGGCACCATCACGATTGGGGCTAAAAGCTACACCGAACAAATTGTCTTAGGCGAGATTCTCGCCCAAACCATTGAAACCAACACCAACCTAAAGGTCAATCGGCGTTTCAATCTGGGCGGCACTCTAATTTGTCACGAAGCCTTAAAAGCAGGACAAATTGATGGGTACGTAGAATATACAGGCACGGCATTTACAGCTATTCTGCAACGAACCCCTGTTTCCGATCGGCAAGCTGTTTATGACGACGTTAAACAAACCTATGGCGAACAATTTGATATCGAAGTATTTGAATCCCTGGGATTTGACAATAGTTTTGCCATCGTAATTCGTCGTGAAGAGGCGGAACGTCTGAATATCACAACCCTTTCAGAGGCAGTTCAATATGCAATGGAATGGCAGCCTGGATTTGGCTACGAGTTTTTAGAAAGAGAAGATGGATACCAAGGATTAGTCAATGCCTATGGCTTCACCTTCAAAGCAGCCCCTAAACCCATGGAGGTAGGATTGACCTTCCAAGCACTGAAAGAAGGCAAAATTGATCTGTTAGCCAGTGGCACAACCGAAGGGTTAATTGCAGCTCTTGACTTAGTGATTTTGGAGGACGATAAAAACTTTTTCCCTCCCTACGAAGCAGTCCCTTTATTTAACCGTAAAACTCTTGACAAGTATCCTAATGTAGAGCCTGCCATTGAGCAACTAGCCGACATCATGTCGCTCAACGATATGCAACAGCTAAATTATCAGGTAGATCAGCAGGGCATTCCTGTTGCCCTTGTCGTGGAAGAATTTTTAGCGTCTCGCTTGGATTAGTTGGGATCTCTGGATGAGTGATCCTTATCCCTAGCAAGGGTTCATCCATCTAGACTCCTGGCTACTCGGGGAAAGATTTTAATAACGGATACTCCTAGGGTGCCGTTAGCGCTAGCGTAACGCACCGAGCATGATAGGTTAACAGACAGTATGGGCAAGATGCCCACACTACAAAGCTGGATTTATCTCTACCACAGATGGTTAAGTAACAGAACAACCGTCTTCATCACAGGAAATTCTGTCGCTACTTTCTGGTTTTGGTACAACCGTAAAACCACCAATTTGCAAGTCCTCAAACCCAAATTGTTGCTGTAGCACTTGACTAAAGCTTGCAATAATTTCTGGTAACTTGGCCTCAATTTCGCCTCGGAGTTGATCCGCTTCGGGGGGAGGATTGCCAACCGCTTCTACAGACATAAGCTTGACCTAAATAAAGAACAGTAGTCTCAACTATTGTAAACAGTAACCCTGGTCCCATCGACCAGGGGACACATACTTTTGCAAATATTTCACGTTAGCTAATCTTATTCTAGCGATCGCAAAGTCAGCAATGAGCAGACTAGCAATGAGCAGACTAGCAATGAGCAGCTAACAGCGGAACGGTAGCTATCAAAGATCCGTTAGGAGAGAGGAGCACTAAGTTCGGATGCTTTATTCGATAAATCAGAAAGAAACTGCGTCACATACTCTGTAATGGTGGGGGAAAGATCTTGCAGGATTGGGGACAGTAATGCGACGACAGTAACGGCAAAAACAATCGTTGTAGCTAGAGATAATACTTGGCTAGAGGACTTTTTTGCACCATCTAGTTTGTACTCAATTTTCTCCAAATTGGCCTTGAGGGTATCGATGTCGGCTTTTAGGGTATCAACGTCTGATTTCAGAGTCCCAGCATCAGCCTGAACGGTGCTGACCGTTTCATCAAGCGTCATCAGACGCTGGTTGATTTGGTAAAGTCCTGCAAGAACTTGCTGTTGGTAAGGCTGAAGACTATCAGGAGACGTGATTGATGACATAAGGAATTCCCCTTGTAACGACGTAATACTCTTAGACTTGAAATATCCCAAAATGTATCACAGAACTGTGTCTTAGAGAGTGACAGTTGGCTAGAGCCTCAATAACCTTAACTAAACTGTTACGTTCTATGCAAAGAACAAGATTTGAGACATCCAGAGATCGGCTTACGCGGCAACAAGGCAGTCTGAAAGGGATTGCCAAGAGAAGGCGCGATCGCCCCCTAATTCCACAACCACCTTAATTCTGGGTTCAATCTGGGGGAGGTCGGCTAAAAATTCTAATTCTTCGCGGGAGAGAATCATACCCTCAAGCAGCCAAATCACTAACCCTTTTGAGGAAGCAGGTAAAAGTTCTAGTTGCTGCTGGGCTACACCGGGCACAAAGTAGCGGGCACCCACGGCCCCGTCTCGCTCAATATTCTTTTTACCGAGGTGGGGAGGACGAACACCGTGAGTATCGAATAAGTAAGCGGATACATCTCCTAGTCCCCGTGCGGTGATGTGCAACATACCATAGCCTGCTGCCCGTAATCGCCGCTGATAACGCCCTTCATATCCCCCTTCCAGAGGCGCATAGACACCCAGCGCACCTGAGGATTCCAACGCCTTGATAAATTTTTTCCCTGTGATGATAAACATAGTTGTCCTCTAGGCCACCAACCTCATTAGTCTACATTAGTTTGGATTCGTTTTGCTGGGTCCAGATCTCAAACGATTGGATGGCAAATGATTGGATGGCTTGGAAAAATACGGCAATGCGATCGCCCCCAAGTGCCCCGGCGAAGCAGAGCAGGCAACGACAGCGGGATACACCTGGCTACCCCAACACGGATGAACCAGACAATAGCAGTCGCCGCACGGCTTCAGGTCATAGTCCAACACATCATAGATGACTGCTACATCATTGAGGGGAATGCCTTGGACGGACGATTGATAAGGAAACCCGGTTTGGGGATCAAACAGCACAGCCTGGTGCTGGGCCTGGTGGAGCTGATGAATAAGAGGCTGGAGTAGGTGGATAGTGCGATCGCGCAACTGTTGCTTACTCCGTTCTGCTGCCAGCGTGTAATCGTCGAGGGGGAGGGGCGATCGCTGCACCACGATCAGCACCGACAACACTGGCGTAGACCAATGGGGCAACAGGCGCCGCCAATGTTGCTGGATAAAGCCACTGGGGGGACAAACTGCCCCCTCCATTTCCTCCCCAAGGTTAAGCCGGATCATCAAGCTACATAGCCGTTTTAGCTTTGACCATCTGGCTCAAATGAGAGGGACACAGAATTAATGCAGTAGCGCTGGCCTGTGGGTTTAGGACCATCGCTAAAGACATGACCGAGATGGGCGCCACACACATTGCACAGCACCTCGGTTCGCACCATAAATAAGCTGCGATCTGTTTTCTCTGCCACATTCGCCTTGTCTATCGGCTCCCAAAAACTGGGCCAACCTGTACCAGAGTCAAACTTAGTATCGGCAACAAATAAGGGAGTCCCACAGCAAACGCAGTTATAAGTCCCTTTCGCCTTATTGTCCCAATATTCGCCAGTAAAGGCTCGCTCGGTGCCTTTTTTGCGCGTCACCTGGAACTGTTCCGGAGTCAGCATTTCCTTCCATTCTTGTTCAGTCTTTGTGACCTTTTTCATGATCTTGTCTGTCATTGTTATGAATCCTATCCTGCGTCCTTTGGTTGATTTTAATTGGGTTTGGGCCGCGATCGCCCCAATTCTCCCGTGCCGAGGAAACTATCCCTGATGGGGTTAGAGCATTTCGCTGTGCATCGCTAAGATATTGAGGATGTGCTCACCCAGTTGTTCCGGTTGCTCAAGCATGGCCAGATGACCACAGTTAGACAACTCTTTTACATTTTTGCCGATATTTTGGAATAGTGGGTGAAAACTAGCCAAATGATTGACGTAGCGTGGCTCCATTACCGTGTCGTTGGCTCCCGCAATAAAGTAGGTGGGCTGCTTTAGCCGTGCCACAAGCTGAGGTAACTGGTGGACTTCTTCTTCAGTGGTCGAGTCCATCAATGCATGCAGGGCTGCTTCTGGATTGGCTCGGACCCAGTCCACCAAGCGCTGTTTGCCCCAGTGCCGCTCCAGTGGGGTCGCGACGTTCATCCGGGACATCAAGTAGTCCATAAATGGAATTTGGCTTAACCAGGGGGGACATCGCTTAACCAGTTGCTTACCCACAGCCCGGAACTGCTCAAATTCTTCCTTGAGATAAATTCCACCACCAGAATTGACACAAATGGTCCCTAGAACTCGCTGACTGGCTTGGGCTGCGGCCCAGAGGGCAATACTTCCTCCCAGCGAATGACCAATAAGCCAAGCTCGATCGATGTTCAAATGAGTAAGAAGGGCTGTTAAGTCATGGGCATAGGCCAATGGAGTGTAGCCAGAGCGAGCCGTCTCTTTATCCAGAAGTAGGGGGCGCTGCCTCTGGCGTATCTCACTGCTCATCTCCGAGTTTTGGTGACGGGGATAAATGGGCTGGGATTCACCAAATCCTCGGAGGTCGTAGGTCAGGCATGGGTAAGTCTGGCTCAACTGCTGCACTAGCGGTTGCCAATATAGACGACTAAGCAGCCAGCCATGGACGAAAACTAAGGTAAAGGGTGACTGGGCGGGACCAACCAATTCATAGGCATGGGGGGTGCCGAAGACATTGATGACTTTGACCATGATTCTGTGATGGGGCAAACCCGCATTGGGGACAGTGGGATGCCAACAGATTAATTAAACGTTGCTTGAACTGGATTAACAGTGTCCCACTAATACTCTAACGTGTCCCGGCCTTTCTCGGAAAGAGTCCTAGAGTAGAGACCGAGGGTAATGGCGACGAGGAGGGCGATCGCTGCGGCTACAAAAAACACGGACTCTAGCCCCATCCATTCTCGCACTGGCCCGAATAGGACGGGACAGAGAAACTTCCCTAGGGCGCTCACCCCAGTGCCAGCAGCAAGGACCGTAGCTTGGATGGCAGGGGAGGCCAGATTTGATAAGCCATCATAGGTATTGGGGACGACAATGCCAAACCCGACCCCAAATCCGATGGCCATGACAATGATCCAATGGAGCTGGCCTAGGAGGGGAATGGTGGCCAGGGTGATGGCCATGATCATGAAGCCGATGGCGATCGCCCGATAGGTCCCCCACCGTTTCGCAAATCGACTGGCAATGAGCGCGGAGGCTCCCACCACTCCAATGGCTCTTAAGCCCAAAACCATTCCCCTCAGGGCTGGCGTGGCATCCAGTGATTGTTTGAGGTAAATCGGTGCGTACACAATCACCGTGTACATGACGGTGGCTGATAGGGCAATCGTCAGATAGAGCCGAATGATATCTGGATCAGTCAGGGCTGCTTTCAGTTGCTTACCCTGTTCAGCACTGACGAGGGATTGCCCTTTCCCTTGTCCTTCTTGCAAAAAGGTCACGGCCAGAAAAGCCACAGGCAAACTCAGGGCGTACAAATAGAAGGAGAATTGCCAATGGGTGGTACCCACCCAGCCCCCCAGAAATAAGGTAGTGATACTGGCGGTAGTCATGGCGCTGGTGGCATAGCCCAACATCCGGGTCCGTTCGTTGCCGTGATAAAGGGTGCCAAGTAGGCCAATGCTGGCGGCGGCGATACTGGCGCTGGATACGCCTAAAAGAGCACGATCCACCAATAGAGCCGAGAGATTGGGCATGATCGATCCTGCCATGCCAAAGAAGGCGTAGCAGAACAATCCGGGGAGCATCACTTTCAGCTTGCCCACCCGATCGGCCAACAGCCCCATCAGGGGGGTGAAGAGGGCGATCGCGATTTCGTGGATGCTAACGGCCAAGGTTGCCGCCCAAGCTGGCTCCAAGCGGAGTTGCTGCATCATTTCAGGGAAAATGGGCGCAATCACAGTCCCGGTCATGGTAGTCAAACAACCCGCCGCCACCAAAACCAACAGCTTCAGAGAGCGGTTGGGCACAGAAACGGCGTGTTCGACGGCTAATTTTTGGGCTAGCTTCGTTTTAAGGGAGGCCATGAACAACAGGGTAAACTCTAGCAAACGGGGCAAGACTAGTCTGTCGTGACTGTAGCACTGGGTCGTGCTGACTTGCTCAACAGTCATTGTAGATACATTGCTCCAAGCAGTGTGGACTGGACGTGACACTTTTTCTTATGGTTCCCAATTCACCCCAAATCGGGCTAATCTCATATATGAACGAATGTGACGATTGGTTGAATTGTGAAGCAAAAGTAAGGAAGTTAGATGGAACTGGCGACAACGCTCAAAAGTGAGACGGTCCAGAACGTTGTGCGTGAGGTTGGGATTAATCCTAACTACTGGTATCCCCTGGGATGGTCGGCCCAACTCAAGCGGGGACAGGCAATGGCAGCAACGGTCTGGCAACAGGCGATCGCCATTTACCGCGATCCTGACGGTCAAGTGTATGCTTTGGAAAATCGCTGCCCCCACCGTGGAGTTGAGTTACATCGCGGCAAAGTTCAGGGCAAGCATCTAGCCTGTGCGTACCACGGCTGGGAGTTTGACGGGACCAGCGGCGAATGTGTCAACATTCCTTACTTGGATGATCAGCAAAAATTACCACCCTGTGCGATCGCTCGTAGCTATCCGATTCAAGAAAAATACGGGTTGATCTGGGTTTTTCCCGGTGATCCGGCCCTCGCGACCCCCCAATCGTTGCCGGACGTGCCGGAATTTGACCAACCTGAATGGTTTATGGTTCCCATTACCGCCCACTTCCAGGCCCATTTTTCCGTGTGCAACGAAAACGCGATGGATGTGTTCCATGGGTTCTTGCACCAAGAATTGCAGGGCTGGTTTGACCCTGTCCTCCTCGACTTATCTACCACCGATCATTCCATTCGGGCCAAATATCAGGTGTCTTACAAAGGTATCCTGGCCAAGTTTTTGGGCCTGAGCCAACGAGCGGACGACGTGACGACCCTACCGATCACGATCAATTATCGCTATCCCCACTACGCCAGTTCCCTAGAGGGAATCTCGTCGGTTTACCTGATGCGGCTTCCCGTCGGCTTGCAAGAAAGTCGCTCCTTTGCCCTGTTTTTCTTCAAGCTGGGATTGCCCCAGTGGGTGGTTCGTCTCCTCAATCCGCTCTTGAAAGTGGTAGTGCCCCGGTTGATGCTACAGCCCTTTTTGAATCAAGATATTGAAATGATGGAGAGTGAACAGCGCCAGTATGCCAGCAATCCATCCCAGCGATACACCGAGATTAACCCTGCAATTATCGCGCTTCAGCGGGTAATTGTCCGGCAATATGAAAATTTTGTGCAACAATCAAATCAATCTTCTGAACACTCCTGGCATCAGGTTAATAGCGAGTCTGCGGACCTGCGGCAATCCGTGCCACCCCGGTCACATATCGCTGGTTAATGGTTGATGGATGGAACTCAGCGTTCAAAAAGTGAAATTGAATCGGACAGAACTGTCACAGCCTTGACTCCCAGATACGCTCATTTTTGGCACAGTCGTAATGGCACCGCCATAGTGAAAGGGGCGTTCATTGGGCTTGGTGTGTGGGTTTCATTGTCCAAACTAAATTCAATATGTTCATAATGGCAAGATTATAAGGTGAGGGGAGTTTTACAGTGCAAGTTGTTCAAGAATACGTTCGCCGTTGGTATGAAAGTGGGCTGGACCCAGATGAATACATCTGTCATGGACGGGAAGGCAATCTCGTCGATATTGAAGAAGGCAAGACTGGGATTCGTCGTACGGTTCTAACCTTTTGTACCAACGATGTGTTAGGGCTGGTGCAAAATCCATTGGTGCAGCAGTCAGCGATCGCGGCCATTCAGCAATATGGCACTTCCAACAGTTCCTGCTCGGTTCTCAGTGGCCGGATTGACCTCCATCGCCAATTGGAACAGGAAATTTCTGAGTTTAAGCATTTGGGCCATACCCAGCTATTCCTAAATGCCTGGATGGCTCTGCAAGCGCTGATGGATGCCTTTTGCCATCTGGCCATTCCGGTGCCGGGATTTGAGAATACCCGCGAAACCCTGATCATGAGTGATGTGTTGAATCATGGCTGCATTATTTCAGCTATCAGCAATGCAGGGACTCGATCGGGCAAAATGTTTGGCTACAGCCCGGAGGTGCGGGTGCGGGCCTACCGCCACGGGAATGTGGATGATTTGGCACGAAAACTGAAGCGATATGCCCGTCCCAATGATCGGATTATGGTGATTTCCGATGCGGTGTTTTCGATGGATGGGGATTTAGCCCCCCTACCCCAGATGATTGATATTATGAGCCACTATCCCGGCAGTGTATTGGTAATGGACGAAGCCCATGCCAGTGGAGCCATTGGCGCGACGGGACGGGGAATTTACGAGCATTATGGGCTGACCCCCCAGGATGCGATCGCCCGTGATGTGGTGCCGTTGATTATGACCACCTTTTCCAAGTTTGCCGCCTCTGCTGGAGCCGCTATTAGTAGTCATGTGCCTGAACTGATCCCGCTATTAAATGTGTCTCCCAGTTCCATCGGCACCATTTCACTACCGCCACCAGTGACGGCTGCGGCCTTGGAAAGTATTCGTCAAGTGCGGCAACATCCTGAGGTGGTGCAACGACTCCAGGAGAATACTCGGTACTTGCGATCGCGCCTGATTGAGCACAACTTCGAGGCCATTGGCGAAACTAACGTGATTCCCGTTATTTTGCCGGAAGGACTGGACCCCAAGGTCTTTGGCCGCAAGCTGATGACCGACTTTGGTATTTGGGCCTCTCCCATTTGGTTTATTGCCAAGCCTCGCATGAGAATCACGGCAAATGCCTTACATACGAGGGCCGAAATGGATCAACTCGTGGAGGCGATGGTCAAAGTCCGGGCGGAAATGTTTGACATCGCCGTCAAAGAACCCCTGGAAGTCAGCGCTTAGCCATCACACAATCACCGTTGAGCCAAAATCAGGGGGAATATCCTGAATCCGTCCCGGTCCCACAGCCTGTACCGCTTCCTTAAGCGATAGATCCCCTGTGTATAACGCTCGACCCACGATCGCTCCTCTCACCCCGGCGGGTTCCAACGTAATCAGCCCCAATAAATCTGTCAAATTGCTAATGCCCCCCGACGCAATCACAGGGACCGACACGGCCTCAGCCATCTCTCGCAATGCGTCTTTGTTGGGGCCTTGTAAGGTCCCGTCTCGATGAATATCCGTATAGATAATTGCGGCAACGCCAGAATCCGCCATTCGTTGCCCCAATTCAACTGCTTCCACCGTGGAGGTTTCTAACCAGCCTCTGGTGGCTACTTTCCCGTTACGGGCATCAATGCCCACAATCATTTGCCCCGGAAACTCGTGGCAGAGGTCCGCTACCAACTGGGGCTGTTCAACGGCGACAGTGCCAAGAATGCCATAGCGAACGCCCAAGCTGAGTAACTCACTGACTCGATGGCGATCGCGCAAACCCCCACCTACCTGCACTGGGACATCCACCGCCTGGACGATCTCAGCAATCACAGCGGTGTTGACCGGAGTTCCTTCCTTCGCTCCATCTAGATCGACGAGGTGTAACCGTGTGGCACCCTGACTCACCCAGTCCAACGCTACGGCAACCGGGTTATCGCCGAATACGTCAGCCTGATTATAATCACCCTGATACAATCGCACACACTGACCACCCAATAAATCAATTGCTGGAATTACATCCATGTAATCCTTTCCCCACTCATTATGTACTCATCATGTATTGCCGAACATTCTGAGCCGCATTGTATCGTGTTCATGCCAGCCGTTGGTGATATTGATGCGAGTTGCAATAAACTGGTATAGATTACCGCGAATATTTTAGCTGGGAGTTTGGTCCGGAAGGGGTGGTGCTAGGCGAAAGCGATCGCCCAAAACAGGAAACCCCGAAAGAACTTGTCCTTCCAGGGTTGAATCAGGGTGCATCTACCATTCTATTCTTCTCATTCACTTGCCCTGCAACCGGATGCTCTCAAGATATTTCTTAGCTCATTTTTGATAGAAGAAAACCCCGAAAGAAATCGTCCTTTCAGGGTTAAATCAGGGTGCATCTACCACTCTATTCTTCTCATTGATGATTTCATAACCGGATAATTTTAAGAGATTTGTGCTTTTTCAGATATAAAAAACCCCGAAAGAAATCGTCCTTTCAGGGTTAAATCAGGGTGCATCTACCACTCTATTCTTCTCATTGATAGATTTCATAACCGGATAATTTTTAAGAGACTCTCTCTCAAATAGCTTAGGACTGGAGGATATGTCATCATATTTCTAGCGATAAGAAAACCCCGAAAGAAATCGTCCTTTCAGGGTTGAATCAGGGTGCATCTACCACTCTATTCTTCTCATTAATAGATTTCATAACCGGATAATTTTTAAGAGATTTCCATGCCAATGATGCAATGGTTAGTGTCGGGGTTGGAGTCTTGGGTTTTCGCTAGTCCTAACGATGCACCTGAAACATGAGAAAACCCCGAAAGAACTTGTTCTTCCAGGGTTGAATCAGGGTGCATCTACCATTCCATTCTTCTCTGATCAGCGATCGCAATCCGGAAGGTTCTGGGTTCCACCTAAATCAGGGAACTGTTTGGGCGCGATCGCCCTCCTTTTTTCCATACCTGCTTTACCCTGAGACGTACATGGGCATGTAAAGTTTCCATAAAGAGAGAGCAAGTCATAATGGAATCACGCCCTCAACCCCAACCCGCGATCGCCCCGACCCTTGCTGAGGCTCCAGACATCCTCCCAACCGTAAGGGCAACGCCCCCGTGCTTGCCCCAATCCTTACCCCCGCTGCCCCAATCCTTACCCCCGCTGCCCCAACCTGTCCCCAATCTGTCTCTTTTCCACTATGCCATCTGGCATCTGGCACACAGCACTGATAACTACACCACAGGCCGAGGCTTGCTAGCCTTGGGCACAGCCTGTGGTTACAACGAACGATATCTACTGGCCCACTACTATTGTGCGATCGCCGCCGATGTGTTTCGAGGATTGCGAGCACAAACAGATGAGGCAGATGCCCTCTATTACGCCGGGGTGGCAGCTTACCAGTGCGATCGCCCTGAGACTGCGACCTTGTTGCTAGAGCGGTCCAGGGTGCTGAACTTGGTGACCAATCGCATGGCTTGCGAAGCCCGAACTCTGCTGAAACTGGGAGAAATTTACGCCCAATTGGATCAAGGGAAAGCCGCCTTATGCTGTTTGCTGGATGGCTGGACTCTCTATTCTGAAGTAGGCGATCGCTTGGGGGAAATGTTGACCCTGGTGCGGTTGGCCTGGATTCACGAGATAGAAGACATGCCCTTGTCTGCCTTGGATAGCTATCGGCAAGCGATCGCTCTTTACCTGGGAATGGCTCCGGTTCTTTTTGAGGATTTTTCCTGTGCCCTTTTCTCAGAGGACAACAGTTATCAGGTTGGCGATCGCATCCTGGATGAGCTGATGCTGAAAATGGCTGATGTGTTGTACCAAGCGGGAGAAATCAACGAGGCGCTTGTCTGTTACCGTCAGGTGGTCTGGTGCCATAATCAATAAAGTTAGTGAGGATACGGTCATGAATCCCCCTTTGACTCCGCAATTTCACCTTAATGTCCAGCAAGTGGATCGGGTCTGCCTGTTTGAGCTGGCTTGGGGCCAAGGCCAACGATTGACCAGCCAGGTGCCCTATCCCCAGATTCTAGAGCAGCGCTATCATGAATGGCGGCAGCTATATCTCACGTTTTATGCCCAGTTATCGGTAACAGACCCGCAAACGGCAGCGGACTCGCAAACTCAGCTCAATCCGCCCATCTCAGATCCAACAGGATTGAGGGGTGTTCTAGACATGGGAACCGATTCCGGTGAGCCTGAGACGACTCCTACCGGATTGGCGTTGCGGGGCAAGGTTGTCGGCGGAGGACGAGTGACCTTGCCCCTCACGGATTGGCATGAGCATCTTGTTCAAGCAGAAGCGGCATTAACCTACGAGTTTCAGCGCTGGCTCCGGCATGGCGACTTGTTCGAGATTCGGGCCGCGATCGCTAATGCCATCCCCAAGCTCCCTCCCTCCTCCTCCTCTGTATCTCCCTATCTGGCCCAAATTTTTCTCAGTTGCCGCCCCCTGATGTTAGCCCGATTTCCTTGGGAACTATGGGAATTGGGCACAGATTTTTCCAGTATGGGAGATGTGCAGGTAGTGCGCAGTTCTCTCACCGTGAGTGAAACTGTGGGGTTAGCCCCATTTCAACGGCGGCGACCCCGGATTTTGGTGATTTTGGGGGATAATACGGGGCTGAATTTCCAGGGCGATCGCCAAGCGGTGCAATCCCTAACAACAATGGCTGAGGTGGTGTTTGAAGGTTGGCAACCCGGACAATCGCCACAGCAAGTCCGTACCAATATCTGTGGCGCGATCGCCGATGACGATGGCTGGGATGGCTTACTCTTCGTGGGCCATAGCGATGAAAAAGATTTGATGGGAGGACAGTTAGCCCTTGCCCCTAACGTGTTTATGTCGATCAAAGAAATGGCTCCCTATTTGGCGATCGCCCGTGACAACGGTCTCCAGTTTGCCCTGTTTAACTCCTGTATGGGGTTAGATATCGCGGAATCGTTGATCAATCTAGGTTTAAATCAAGTAATTGTGATGCGGGAGCCGATTCATAACCGGGTGGCCCATGCTTTTATTCAACGATTTATGCAGCAGTTGGCCCAGCATGTGGATGTGCAGTCAGCCATGATCACTACCTGTCGAGCGCTCAAGCTAGAACATCAGTTTGCCTACCCCTCAGCCCATTTGGTGCCCTCTCTCTTTTGCCATCCCAGTGCTCACCTGTTCCGGATTCCGCCACGGGGACTAAAACAACGGCTCAAAGCACTGGTCCCTCTGCGATATGAGGCGATCGCCCTTACTGCTTGTCTGGGGTTGAGTCTTCTACCCATTGCCCAGTCCTTTGGTGTGGATCAGCGCCTCCGCACCCAGGCCATCTATCGTCAAGTCACCGGACAGGTTCCAGCGATGGATGCTCCTCCCCTTATTCTCGTGCAGATTGATCAAACCTCCATTAGCAACGATCGTCGTCTGACTAAACCCAATCCCATTGACCGCAGCTATCTGGCGGATCTGATTCAGCAACTGACACAGCGAGGAGCGTCTGTCATCGGAGTAGACTATCTCTTGGATCGACAAGCATTAGAACCAGCAATGGGAGAAGCATTACAGCAGGCGATCGTCCAATCTGTAGAACAAGATACCTGGCTGGTATTCGGCTCTATCTTTGGTGAAAATAACCAACAGATTGGCATCAATGACGATAGCGAAATCAAGCCAGGGGGAGTCATGGAAGGGCATATCAATGTTCAAATTCCCTACATGACCTTAATCTTTCCTAATGATCCATGTCCTGAGACTTGTCCTTTTTCCTACCTATTAGCGCTGATCCACCAAGTCAATCAAAATCAATCTCTGGCAACTCAATTCCCCAACCCTGAATGGACGGATGAAAATCTTTTGTATCAGTTTACGAATGAAGTGAATGCCCTCGCTCCCTTGGACTCAACGAATGATGCCGATTCTATTCAAATCATTCAACAGCGATCGCAATTTCATCCCTTTACCCTCTGGAGCTATTATCGGTTGAACCAAACCTGGTTTGCCCAATTGCTAGATTTTTCCATCCCACCCAATGCTGTGTATGATCGCATTCCGGCTTGGGCATTGTTGGATGATGCGATCGCGGATCAACTCCCGGATTTGTCCGATCGCACGATCATGATTGTTCCGGGTGGTTACGAAGAAGCCGGAATCAGCAAGGCGATTGGGAAGACCTCGGACAATGCGCCGTTGCCCAGTGCGACAAACTACTGGTATGCCCAGTTTCCCCCTGAATCCTCCCTTGTCCATGATCCAACAACAGGGGAACCTCTATACTCAGGCACTCGCATGATGTTGCCTAAAGGTGAAAGTCATGCCTATATGTTTCATCATTTCATTGCCCAGCGGCGGGTTGTTCACGTTCCTGATAGCTGGTTGGTGGCGATCGCTGCCCTCATCGGCTATCTCACCAGCCATTGGCTCAATGGTCAGTATCCCCGCCAACAATGGACCCGCCGCCGCCGTCACATCGTTATTGGAGCCATGGTTAGCTTAACTGGATCATCAGCCCTGATCAGCCTCCAACTCTTCATCTCAGCGGGTATCCTATTATCTTGGACCCTGCCTACTCTCTTATTTTGGATCTACCTTTTACGCACGTTACGGAGAAAAACCCATGTCTAGTGCCCCTCAGGACTATCGTTGGTCTGTTATCGGTCTTGTCCTTGGCTCTACAACCGTCGCGACCACCTTGCCCATTGTCTATCAAGCCCAGTCCCTAGCAGACACCCATGTGTTCCGGCTATCCCAGTTTCACCACCTTAGTCAAGCCACGAACCCACCTCCTGAACTCAACTGGGGCGAACCGGGTGGGAGCCAAGCTACGGACTTTCCCACTGATCCGACTTGGGGTGAACCGGGTGGTTCCCGTCTGGTCACCGATATGGCGGATGACATCGTGGACTTTTACCAGTGGGGTGAACCAGGGGGAAGCCGCAGTCTAGAGGTTTGCTCCATTGCGCCCTTTTCAGAAAGGCTCGAAGATATTCATGGACCGATTAATGTGTGGAGCGATCGCCCCCTGCTCCTCTGGCAAAATCGTCAAGAGGGAGCGGTGCGCCGCGTGGTGATTGATGATTTAGGTCTCTATTTATTCAATCAACGGGTTGACTCAACTGATTTTATGGTTCGCCATGGAGGTGATCCCCTGCAACCCGGACAATTTTATGAACTTGTCTTTCAGAACGGGAGCGGGAGTGAGACGGGACGGTTCTCATTCAGTACCTTATCGGCTGCCGATCGGGATGCCGTCAGCGCTGACCTCGCTCAGTTAGAGGCACAAGTAATGGCTAGCGGCGCAACGGCAGAAGAATTGGCCCTGTGGCGATCGCGCTTCTTTATCCAGCACGACCTTCGCCTCCTTTATGACGGATTAGATGCTCTCTTTAGTGTTGAAAATCCCTCACCGGAGTTAGTCCAACGACAGCAAGAATTGCTGGAATCCCTGTGTGCCCCGACTCAGGATATTCCAGCGGAATAATCATTATGATCAGCGAACTGAGTTCTCAAAATGCTGTTTTTAGGCGGGTTATTGCTGGGCTGAATTGGTTTAAGTCAGAGAAATATAGAATCTTTACGTTCTAAGTCTAAATCTGGACCCACTGGTTAAATTGCAATACCGTAGGGCTTGGAACATAAGGTTTCCGCCAAACCAGTCAGACCTTTTAGGAGGACGAAAACAGCATGGCTATTGAACTTTCACTTTTGGGAACGTACGAAACAGATATTTTTGACGAGAGTGCCGCCGAAATTCCAGCTTATGACCCAACGACGCAACAGTTGTTTGTATCGAATAGTGCTGATAATGATGTCGATGTCTTAAATATATCTGACCCGACAAATCCCTTCTTGTCAAACTTTTTCAGCATGGATGCTTATGGTGATAGCGTCCAAAGTGTTGCGGTGAGTAATGGTGTTGTCGCAGTCGCTGTTGCCCCAGAAGATGCTGCTGCCGCCGGATCCGTAGTGTTCTTTTCCACGGCGGGAACGTTCCTCAGCTCAGTCACCGTTGGCGTGCTGCCCGATGCTCTCACCTTCACCCCCGATGGCAGCAAAGTCGTGGTCGCCAACGAGGGCGAGCCTGTTTTTGATGATGATGATGATGATGTTTTAATCGATAATCCAGCAGGCTCCGTTTCCATTATTGACGTATCTGGTGGGGCTGCCAGCCTCACGGATGCAAATGTTACGACGGCTAACTTTGATGCGTTTATTGGTCAAGAGGCAACGCTTCGGGCTGCCGGAGTGCGAATTGCGGCTGACTTTACGATTGCCCATGATGCGGAACCAGAGTTTGCGGCTGTCAGCCCTGACAGCACCACGGCTTACGTCACCCTCCAGGAAAATAATGCAGTGGCGGTCGTTGACTTGGCTACTGGAACCATCACAGGGATTCGGTCCCTTGGCACGGTTGATTATGCCAGTGAGTCGGCACTGGACCCCTCGGATGAAGATGGGAAAATCAATATCGCTAACTTCCCAGTAAAGGGGTTGCGAATGGCGGATGCGATCGCCACCTACGAAGTAGATGGCCAGCTCTACTACGTCACCGCTAACGAAGGGGATGCCCGTGATGACGATGAAGCCAGGGTTGAAGACTTCATCCTTGATCCCACCGTATTTCCCAATGCTGCCACTTTGCAACTGGAGGCGAACTTGGGCCGCTTGGAAGTGTCCTCTGTGGATGGTGATACCGACGGCGACGGTGATTACGATGAGATCTATACCTTTGGTGGCCGCAGCTTTTCCATCTTCAGCGCCGACGGTACGTTAGTCTTTGACAGCGGTTCCGCCTTTGAAGAAATCACGGCTTCACTCTTTCCGGTGGTGTTTAACTCCAATAACGACGAAAACGTCAGCTTCGACAGCCGCAGTGATGCCAAAGGTCCAGAACCTGAAGGCATCACCATCGGTGAAGTGAATGGGGTGCCCTATGCGTTTATTGGGCTAGAGCGGATTGGTGGCATCATGGTCTACGACATCAGCACTCCGACCAATGCTGAATTTGTCCAATACATCAACACCCGTGACTTCAGCGGCAGTCCAGAGGCTGGAACGGCTGGGGACTTGGGGCCAGAAGGATTGATATTTATCCCAGCGGCAGACAGCCCAACAGGGTTGCCCCTCTTGGCCGTGACGAACGAGGTGAGCGGTAGCACTAGCCTTTTCTCCATTGATGCCGACCCTGACATCACGGATACATTCGGTACCTACAACATTGATGTTGATATCATCAACGTTAACGTTACAGTTGTTCAAGTCACTGAAATTAATCAGACCTTCTTCCAATTTAATGGGTCTAGCAGCGTTAACGTCATTGTTTCCACCACTGAGGTTGATCGCATCTTTGCTGGGGACGGCAGTGATACAGTCATTTGTGGTGCTGGGGATGATGAAGCCGATGGCGGCAATGGCAACGATGTGATTCGCGGCGAAATCGGCATTGATATCCTCATCGGGGGGCGGGGGCGAGATACAATCTACGGCGGCTCGGATGATGACGATTGCTCTGGTGATGCCGGTCGTGACACTATCTATGGTGGGTCTGGGGATGACACCATTGATGGCGGGAGCCAAGGCGATACCATTCGTGGTGGCACTGGGATTGACATCATCATTGGGGGCAGTGGTAAGGATGATCTCCGAGGCGGCAAGGACGATGACGAGATCGATGGGGGGAGTGGCAAGGACTCCATCTTTTGTGGATCGGGTGATGATGATGCGGACGGAGGGCGCTCCACTGACTTTATCAACGGTGGC
>JBFRWC010000291.1:0-6104 GCA_051439365.1 Leptolyngbyaceae cyanobacterium | reverse complement strand
CGTTTCTGGGGATGGGGGGGCGCTTCAATCTCTGGGAGATCATGATACATCTGACAAATTTCTGTGGCTGGCCCCACCCCTTTGACCACGCCCTTGTGGAGTAACATGGCCCGATTGCAAAATTTTTCTACTTTGGGGACGAGATGGGAGACAAATACAACGGTGGCTCCAGAACTGACGATTTCTTCCATCCGCCGAAAACAGCGATCTTTGAATTTCCAGTCTCCTGTCGCTAGCACCTCATCGAGTAAGAGAATGTCGGGGTCAATCAGGTGGGTGGCGATCGCAAAGCCCAAACGACCCCTCATGCCGCTACTGTAGGTTTTAATCGGCGCGTCAATAAAGTCACCAATGTCAGCAAAGGCCAAGATGTCATCTAGTCGTTGATCCACCTGCCGGCGGGGCACCCGCAGAATTGAGGCGTTGACGTAGATATTTTCCCGGCCAGTGAGCAGGGGTTGAAAGCCTGCACCGAGGGAAATCAATGCTCCGACGCGGCCTCGCATGGTGACTTGCCCGGTGGTAGGTTTGAGTAAGCCCTGCATAATTTTCAACAGGGTGGTCTTGCCAGAGCCATTCACTCCAATAATGCCAAAGGCTTCTCCTCGCCGTAGCTCAAAGTTGACATCCTGAAGTGCCCAAAATTCAGAGCGGCGCAGGTCTGTGGGAGGGTTTTGGCGCAGGAATAATTCTCCGGCAAGTTCTTGCAGACCGTAACGGAGCGATCGCTTCAAATCCTTGCAATACTTTTTGGCAACCCCTTCTACTTTCACCAGAATATCATCACCCGCCATACTGATCCTCCCTTCGCTCAAGACTCAACCCACCCACAGCAACCACACCTCAACCCCCAATCAATCTACCGCTCCACTAGTAAAGGAATGGAAACACGATAGATGATCCACCCTAGCCCAAACAGGAACAGAGTGAAAACAGAGACCCCAACAATGCTCCAGCCATTGAGTAATGGCTGACCCGTGGTTGTATCTAGAATACCCTGTAGCAAAGGAGTAACCGGATTTAAGTCCGCAATCAGGGAGTAGGGATAGCGAGTGGGGCGATCGTAGATGACTGGAGTGAGAAAAAACCAGCCCCGCAATAGAAAAGGAATGGCGGAATTGACATCCAAATAAAGGCTGCCAATAGGAACCAGAAAAAAACCAAAACTCATCCCCAGGGCAATCAACAGTGCGACTAGTACGAGCGAGATGAAAGCCCCAACAATCGAGATGGGGACTTTGAGCAGCAACAAGAGAACAAATAGGACCAAGAACTGAACTCCTTGGTCAAACAGAACTTCACCAATCTTTGCTAACAAAAATCCTTCCACTGAGACTCGCATGGTGCGCAAAATGGCCAGACTATCCCCCATCGCCTTTAGTGGCAACACCAAGCTTTGGGAAAATACCCCCCACACCACGGTGGCAAAAAAGACTCTCAATGTATAGGGCAAGACTTCATCAGTTGAGGCCGCCACCACTCCACTACCTCGTAAGAGGGTCGCCATCAGGGCAGTCACCACTGGGGGCACCAAGACCCACAATGGCCCCAAGGCGGTCTGGCGATAGCGGGCACTCAGTTGGCGACGAAAGAGCTGCCAGGACAGTTCTCTGGACACTTTTAAGTCTGACCATATTTCCTCAAACAACATACCGGGTCGCCGCAATCTACTTTCAGGGGTGTAGACTGCGACAGGCATGGATGCAGGCGAGTTTTGATGCTGTTCCAATGAACCTACTCCTTTCCAGGATGATCAGTAGCTTGACATGTTTTGTAACAAAACCTCGCAAATGATCATACGATATTCCCCAACGTAAAGAAATGGGTGTGGCATGGGAGCAGGCAATTTGGCAGGGAAAAGCTGGGGGCAACCCAGGGTAATGCAATCCAGGGTGACAACATGAAAACGGCGATCGTCCATGAGTGGTTGGTGAAGCAGGCCGGATCGGAACGGGTGATGGCAGAAATGCTGGCCACTTATCCGGAATCGGATGTGTTTTCGCTGGTGGAGTTTTTACCAGAGGAACTCCGTGGATTTATCCAACATAAAGCTGTGACGACTTCGTTTATTCAACACCTGCCTTGGGCACAAGCTCAGTTTCGCCAATATTTGCCGTTGATGCCGTTTGCTATTGAGCAGTTTGATCTGTCGGCCTACGACGTGGTGCTATCGAGTCACCATGCGGTGGCCAAGGGCGTGGTCACCCGTGCAGATCAGCTCCACATTAGCTATGTGCATACGCCGATTCGCTATGGCTGGGATTTGCATCACCAGTATCTCGACCGTGTTGAACAGGGGGGGGGGATGGTGCGGGGAGGGCGATCGCTCCTCATCCGCGCCATTCTCCATTACCTCCGTATCTGGGATGTGACCACAGCCAACCGAGTGGATTACTTCTTAGCCAATTCTAACTATGTGGCCCGTCGCATTTGGAAAACCTATCGTCGTAGGGCACAGGTGATTTACCCGCCCGTCGCGGTGGATCGATTTCAACCTGAGCACCAACGGGATGACTTTTATTTTGTTTTGTCCCGGTTTGTCCCCTACAAGCGGGTGGATATTATCGTAGCGGCCTTTACTCAATTGGGGTTGCCCTTAATCGTCATCGGAGATGGCCCGGAACAGGCGACCATTGAAGCCCTAGCAGGCCCGAATGTCACCTTGTTGCCGCCCCAACCAGAGGAGGCGATCGCTCACTATATGAATCGCTGTAAAGCCTTTGTTTATGCGGCAGAGGAAGATTTTGGCATTGCCTTAGTCGAAGCTCAAGCCGCCGGAGCACCTGTCATTGCCTATGGCAAAGGAGGCGCACTGGAAACCGTGATTCCGGGAAAGACAGGGATCTTTTTTCAGCATCAAACGACGAACGATATCGTTAAAGCGGTCACAGACTTTGAAACGGGACTGCTTCATCCTGATAGTGAGCAACTGCGTCATCATGCCGCCCAGTTTGGTCCCGATCGATTTCAACAACAGTTCTATCAATTTGTTGAGCAAGCCTGGTCTCGTTTTCATGACCAGAATGCCTTAGAGTATTAGCGTGGGGAGACTCAAATGATATGCAACTGAACCGCACCCTTGGCCTGACGCTTTCAGCCCTGACCCTCTCAACACGCTCTTGGCCAACAGTGGCCACGATGATTGGTGCGGATGTGCTGGGTTTAGTCTTGTCCAGTATCATGGCCGTCTATGTCGGGCTATTTGTAGACCAGACTGACTTGGTGGAACCGATGCTGTACTGGCAATTGTGGCCCATCCTGGGTTTGTTCATTTTTGCCTACGCAACCGTGGGACTCTATCCTGGCGTTGCCATTAGCCCAGTGGATGAATTGCGACTGATTAGTATATCTACTTCGTTAGTTTTTCTGGCATTACAATCTATTATCTTCTTTTTTCGGGAAGGGGAAATCTTTTCCCGTGTTGTGTTTGTCCTCGCTTGGGTGTTGTCCTTGGTTCTGGTGCATGTGAGTCGGGCTATTTGTCGCTCTCTCTGTGCCCATCGGTCTTGGTGGGGCTACCCAGTGATCATTTTTGGGGCTGGCCAAACCGGAGATATGGTCGTGCGAACCCTGCAACGTCGTCCTCGCATCGGCTTAAAGCCCCTACTCGTCCTAGATGACGATCGGAAAAAGCGGGGGTACTTACATGGGGTTCCGGTGGTGGGTAATTTGAGCCGTGCGCCCCGATTGGCGCGGATTCATCAAGTTCCCTATGCCATTATTGCCATGCCGGGAGTGCAGCGCGATCGCCTCTTGGAATTGATTGAACGCTACGGCCAGTCTTTCGCCCACCTGTTGGTCATCCCTGACTTGTTCGGCCTTGCCAGTCTGTGGGTCGCTGCCAAGGATTTGGGCGGTGTTTTAGGGTTGGAAGTTCGACAAGAACTGCTGTTACCTGGCCCCCGTCTGGTCAAGTCAGTCCTCGACCTCACCCTCACCCTCATCGGTGGGGCGATCATTCTGCCCTTTTTGTTCCTAATTGCCGTGCTTATTCGCCTCGATTCTCCTGGTCCAATTTTTTACGGCCACACCCGCATTGGTCAGAAAGGTCAAACATTCAAAGCCTGGAAATTTCGCTCAATGGTCCAAAATGCGGATCAGGCTCTGGATTTGTATTTAGAGCGACATCCAGAACTACGAGAAGCCTGGGACCAGGATCAAAAGCTCAAGTATGACCCGCGAGTCACCCGCATTGGTCGATTTCTCCGCCGCACAAGCTTGGATGAACTACCCCAGTTGTGGAATATTTTGCGGGGCGAGATGAGTTTGGTAGGACCACGCCCGATTGTGGATGAAGAAATCTGGCGCTATGGCGATAAGCTGGCCCTCTACGGCAAAGTGCCCCCCGGCATTACAGGCATGTGGCAGGTATCGGGGCGCAACAACATCACCTACGAAGAGCGGGTGAATTTGGATGCCTACTATGTGCGGAATTGGTCCGTTTGGTTAGACTTGTATATTTTGTTGCGAACCGTATGGGTGGTGCTGGTTGGTGAAGGAGCCTACTAAACCCACAATGGAGCCATCGGATCAGGGACTACGGCGATGCCAAAAACTGTTGCGGTTGAGCCTAGCCACGTTGCCCTATGGCTTCTATTTGAATTTGGTAGGTATTCTGGCAGTGTTGGGGATGATGCAGCGTCAAGGGCGTTATCGCTGCCTCGATCCACTCACCCGCTTCTGTTTGATCGGCATTAGCCTCGGCATGGTTTTGAGTGTGCTGACGGCCATTGACCGAGGAGAAGCCGCGTTACAATTGAGCCACTTTTTGCCCTTTTTTTGGTTGTTTGCCCAGCTTCCCGTATTGGTGCGATCGCCCGATTACCAAGCAAACCTCGCCCGTGACCTAGTGCTATCCTCCGTGCCGATTAATGGGATCGCGATCGCCGAATACGCCGCCAAAAACAGCCTACTGCCGCCATTTTTCTCCCAGTTCGGCTTCGTCCAAGCTTGGCAAGCCGCCCCCCACATTGGTCGTGCAATGGTGATGTTTGACCACCCCAACACCCTCGCCAACTACCTCACCATCTGCCTAGGTGTCGGATTAGGTCTCATTATCCAGAGCTTACATCAGACCAAAGGGCGATCGCATTCACTCCCCCCCTCCCCCACACCCCCACCCCTCTGGCTCTGGTTCGCCGTCTTTTTCAATCTCGTGGGAATCTTCTGCTCCGGCTCCCGCAACGGCATTTTGGTGGCGATCGCCCAACTCATCGGCCTAGCGTTTATGGTCAAATGGAACCGAATCGTCCTGCTCATCGGTGGCATCTGTGGTACGGGATTGGCTGTAGCCATTGCCCTGATGGGGTTGGGCGAACGCACCATCGGCATCACCCAAGTGATGGATGATCCCCGCGTGGGCGTGTGGAAAATTGCCTTGGATTTGATTACCGAACGACCGTGGTTGGGCTGGGGACCGGGGAGTTTCAAATTTCTCTATCCTCCTCGGTTAGTTGACCCCGAATATACCACCATCTTTCATACCCATAACCTTTGGCTACTATTGGGCGCAGAGTATGGCCTTCCCGTCATGTTGACCCTGACGACAGTGATCGGGTTTATCTGCTATCGCGGGGTCCGGGCCATGGGGGAGCGATCGCTCTCCTCATCGATCACCCCAGAAGATGTTGCACCAGTTGCTAGCAGAGAGCTTGGAAATGGAGGCGATCGCGCTATCTTCGGTGGTTACGCCCTCGCGTTTGGTGGCAGCATCGGCTTCTCGTTACTGGATGTCACCCTGTACGATGCCAGAATTAATGTGATCAACTGGGTCTTGCTCTCAGTCATTTATGCTTGGAGTCTCAAACCGCCGAACTAGTCACTTTTGCATCCACCGCCAGCACCGTCATGGTGTTCCACGTCATGGGGTTGGGGTTCTCTCTGCGTCGTTCTGTTCTGTTGCGCCGGGATCTTTGGACGAAAGAGTCTGACGAACAATCCAATAACTGGCAGATAAGGAAAAAATCCCAGCGGCTAAGCCTAGCAGTTCAAATCCGCCTAATTTATCGAAGTCGAAAATAATGATTTTTCGGGCGATCGCCGTTAATGAGGTCACGATCACTAACTCAACTTGGACGACATGTTTTTTGAGATAGGCAGTGACA
>JBFRWC010000290.1:0-10654 GCA_051439365.1 Leptolyngbyaceae cyanobacterium | reverse complement strand
ATGGTTGTCTACATGTGGTACGTGGTAAGTAGTGTTTGTTACAAATATACTATTTTACTAGTTTAATTATTTATGTCTACCTGCTTATTGATGAATGATACCCCGGACAATCAGGCCGAGTATCCTCAACATGGCAATCAAAAGCAGGGATACAGAACTTCAATATGCCTTCTTTCCCCAAACCGACCAAAGCTGAAATCCAGGCCGCTTATGGCAAAACTGTTCCCGATATCATTGCGCCCGATCTCGATGTTCTTTTTTGTGGGATTAATCCCAGCATTTACAGTGCGGCAGTGGGCCATCACTTTGCCCGCCCTGGTAATCGCTGGTGGAAAGCGCTCTACGCCGCAGGCTTCACCCCGCGATTATTTCACCCATCGGAGGATCAGGAATTGCTGTCATTGGGGTTAGGGATGACCAATATTAGCGATCGCGCCACCGCCCGTGCAGATGAACTTGCAAAAGACGAGTTATTGGCCGGACGACAGGAGCTTGAGCAAAAGATCAAACACTATCGCCCCAAAGTGTTGGCCATCCTGGGCATTACGGCCTATCGGACGGCGTTTCAGCAGCCCAAAGCCGTGATTGGGTTGCAATCTCAGCAGTTACATGAGGCGATTCTGTGGGTATTACCAAATCCTAGTGGTCTCAATGCTCATTATCAGGTCGATGATCTAGCTCGGCTTTACGGTGAAATGAAACAAGTCCTTCAATGAGTGAGAGCGATCGCCCACACCCACCTTGACCCATCATCCCTTTGCGCTGGCCTGTTTCTACTTTACGATTAAGCATACCGCTGCACCACATATTGGTGAGCATCCCATTCTTCTTGATCGGCCAAAGCAGGCAAGCGAATACTGGGATCATCATACTTTTTTACGAGGGCTAACCAAATCAAATAATCGGCAAAATGAGGGTTTTTAGGTAACAAAGAGCCGTGCATATAGCTGCCGAAAATGTTCTTAAATCGGGCACCTTCATATACGGCTTCCGCACTATTTCCAAATCCCGAAATAGTCCGAGCTAGTGGCTTGACCGTATCGCCTAAATAGGTTTGTCCAGAGTGATTTTCAAACCCAACTAATGTTTGTGGAATAGATTTAGGTTTGTCATAAATTGCCTGCATTTCTTGATACATTTCTGGCAAAATTTCCACAATTAAGTTTCCAGTACAGCGCTGTTTGACACTCGGTCCAGGGGCTTTCGTTTCAATATCAATAATGCCCAACCCCCTAGTTTCTTTCCCATTGCCCATCAGAAATGTGTTGCCCATTAGTTGATAACCTCCACACACCCCTAAAAAGACGACCCCACCTAAGGTATCTGCTTGAATGGCCTCCCGTTTCAGCGTGTGAAAATCGTCGATTACCCGCACTTGGTCTTGGTCTTGGCCCCCTCCCATAAAGTAGAGATCAGTGTGATTCGGCTGGGCGGTGTTCCCTAAGTTGAGGGACTGCACCTGGTAATCGATACCCAACCATTGGCAGCGACGCTGGAGGGCAATAATATTGCCCAAATCACCGTACAAATTTAGGTGATCGGGATATAAATGAGTGATGGTTAAGCTCAGAGTCGTAGCAGATTTATCCAATACGTTATGTCACATGGGGTTCAGGTTGCCCTCAAAGCTGGTAGCCTGTGACCAGTATCTAATCATGCTTCGGCCATCATTGGGCAATATCGACTACTGTGGGAAAATCCGATGTCTCGTTTGGGTGATGACTCCGTGTTTCAAGGCGATTCTAGACGCAAGCAACTGCTAGGGATGGGGCGACGGGAGTTTCTGACGATCGCCACCACCACCGCCCTTCTCTCCGCCCTCACTGTCCACCCTAGTCGTAGCCAGGATGTCAGCCTAACCAACACCGATGCCGTCCTCAAACCCGATCGCCTCCGGCCAGGGCAAACCGTGGGTATCATCAGTCCCGCTGGGGCCACGTTTGTGCCGGAGCAACTGGATATTGTCGTGGATGCGGTCAAAGGATTGGGGCTCGTGCCACGAGTTGCCCCCCATGCTATCCGTCGTTACGGCTACCTGGCGGGGCGGGATGAAGAACGGGCCGCCGATGTCAACCAGTTTTTTGCCGATCCTACGATTGCTGCCCTGTTGCCGATTCAAGGAGGTTGGGGTAGCAGCCGAATTTTGCCCTATTTGGATTACGAGATCATTCGCCAAAATCCCAAAATCATTGTGGGATTCAGTGACTTAACGGCGCTGCTATTAGGCATTCATGCCCAAACTGGACTCGTTACCTTCCACGGACCCAATGGACTGACCGCATGGCGATCGCCCCAAACCACCTCATTTCGCCAGGTTTTGTTTGATGGTGGTCTCAGTCAAATCGAGAATCAACGGTCAGGGGAGGATCGCGATCGCCTCATGCAAGTCCGCAACCGAGTGCGAACCATCACCCCCGGTCGCGCCGAAGGTCGACTCATCGGCGGCAATCTGTCCGTGCTATCGGGCATTGTTGGTAGCCCCTACCTGCCAAACCTAGACGGGGCGATTTTATTTTTAGAAGATGTAGGAGAGTACATTTTTCGGATGGATCGGATGATGACCCAACTCAAATTAGCGGGACTGTTCGATCACCTCGCGGGGCTGATTTTCGGCCAGTGTTCAGGGTGTGGTCCTGATCCAGACTATGGTTCTCTCACCCTAGAAGACGTGTTGCGGGATCATATTCAACCATTAGGCATTCCAGCCTGGTCCGGTGCAGCGATTGGCCATGTAGAACCGATCCTAACCCTACCCATCGGCACCAAAGTGGCGGTGGATGCGACCGTGGGTTCGATCTCCATGTTGGAAGCCGCTGTGCAATAAGTTGGGCGATCGCCCCTTATCTTGCGCCGAACGTCTCTGTTCCCGCGAATCGCTGATACCAATCCTAACCGTAGTAGTATACTGGTAGCAACAGGACTGGATCAACGGTGGGGTGCAGACTGGACCCTAAATCCTGAAGGGTCGCTCGACAACATGTATGGGTCTTATATGGGTCTTATAGTACTTTGCTAAAGCGAGGATAATTCAGACGAAAATGTCGATTCGTCGATCTCTGGTTAATGCCCTCTGTCGGTTGTGTCAGTTACCCACCCTGGACTACCTCCAGGCCCAGACTCAAGTCCACCAAGCGGAACTCGATCGGCGTGAACAACAACAACAAGCGCTTTATCGGGTGATCAGCAAAATTAGGGCATCCTTAGAGCTAGAAGTTATTTTTCGCACAACAGCTAAGGAGACCTGTCAACTCTTGCAAGTTGACCGGGTTGCCGTTTATCAGTTTGATGAAAACTGGGGCGGTACCTTTGTCAGCAACTTTGAGTTTGCGGAGCCAACCTGGGGAGATGTTGGCAATTGGGGGCAGCAGCTCATCTGGGATGATACTTACCTCCAAGACCATCAAGGGGGTCGCTATCGCCACAATGAACCTTTAGTTACCCCGGATATTTATACTGCTGGGTTATCCCAGTGCCATGTGGAAATCCTGGAGCAGTTTTGTATTCGGGCCTATGCCACTGTGCCTATTTTTGTGGGTAAAACCTTGTGGGGAGTGTTGGGAGCGTATCAGCATTCAGGCCCACGGCAATGGACCCAGCAGGAGATTAAATTTTTGTCCCAAGTGTCGGGTCAGCTTGGCTTTGCGGTGAAGCAATCTGAGCTACTGACGGATGCTCGTCAAAAAGCCTTGAAACTTCAGCAGGCCAATGAGTGGCAGGATATCTTATCTCATATTGTGGCTGAGATCCGGCATTCTTTGGAACTCGATGTTGTGTTCACCACCACTGCCAGGGAAGTTCGCAAGGCGCTCCGGGCTGACCGGGTGGGGATTTTTCAATTTGAACCCGATTCAAACTATGAATATGGAAAGTTTGTGGCGGAAGATGTGTTGCCGGAATATGATTCGGCGATCGCCATTCGCGTCAGAGATCGGTGTTTTGGCGACAGTTATGCGTCTCAATATCACCAAGGCCGGAGTCAAGTTTGGCCGGATATTTACGCAGCAGGATTGTCCAAATGCCACATAGACGTGCTCGAACAGTTCCAGATTCGGGCACAAATCATCGTTCCGTTAATCCGGCGAGACCAACTCTGGGGCCTATTATGCATTCATCAATGCCGTCGTTCCCGTCAGTGGCAACCTGCTGAGGTTCAGTTTGTAGGGCGGTTAGCCGAACAGTTCAGTGTTGCCCTAGACCATGCTGACGTGCTGAACCAAGTGACCATTAAAACGGCCCAACTGACGGATACAGTGGCGGCGTTGGAGCAAGCCAATCGACAACTAGAGGACTTGAGTCGCTTAGATCCGCTCACTCAAATCGCGAATCGTGGCTGGTTTAATGCGGTCTTGCGACAAGAGTGGAATCGCTTGCAGCGAACTCAATTACCATTGTCGCTGATTCTGTTTGATATTGATTACTTCAAGCGATTTAACGATCGATTGGGTCATTTGGCAGGAGACCAGTGCTTGTGTGACATTGCCCAAGCGGTCCAAGCTGTGATCCACCGTCCTGCCGATCTGTTTGCTCGTTACGGGGGCGAAGAGTTTGCCGTGATTTTGCCGGAAACCGGGAGCACGGGCGCGATCGCCGTGGCCCAATCAATTCGGCAAGCAGTGCTGGATTTGGCGATCGCCACCCACCCGGAGACACGCGATCGCCCCCCTATTGTGACCGTCAGCTTAGGCATCGCCAGTCACATCCCCCATGTTGGGATCTCAGAACAAGTCCTGATTGAGCAGGCCGACAAAGTCCTCTATCAGGCCAAAGAACAAGGCCGCAACCAGTGGGCCTTCTATGGCTAACCTGGATTCCTTGCTCACCCGTTACGGCATCAGCGCCGCCTTCACCAACTCCTGCACCTTCTTGCCATCGGCCTTGCCCTTGAGTTGCTGCATCGCTGGTCCCATCACCTTCCCCATCTCCTTGGGCGAAGAAGCCCCTACCTGCTGAATAATGTCAGCAATCACCGCACTAATTTCTTCATCGGATAGCTGGGCTGGCAGATAGGTCTCAATAATCGCCAGTTCTGCCGCTTCCGCCTCGGCCAAATCATCCCGACCTGCTTGCTGATATTGGGCGATCGAGTCCCGACGCTGCTTGGCTTGCTGTACCAGAATTTCCATTTCTTGATCCGCCGTTAGGCCCTCTTGGCCCTTAGCTCGAACCGTCGTTTCCCGCTCTAGGATGACCTTCTTGATCCCCCGAACGGTTTCCAACCGCACCTTGTCCTTGGCTTTCATGGCGGCTTTGATATCGTCGGAAATTTGGTCTTTCAAGCTCATGGGCCGATTCCTCCTGCTGATTATCGTGGTGGTCTAGTAATTTGTGTCCTCTTCGTCGTATTCAACGACCCGCTTTTTTTCGGGGATATTTAACTTTTGGGGCTGATAGGGTTTGGGATTCTCATCATCTGCCCAGGCATCCCCGGACACATCGTAATCCTCATAAGGGCTATCCATTTGCGGAGCTGAATAATCTTCGTAGGTCGCTTCCTCAATGTAGGCCGCTTCTTGAACTTGCTCTGTATCGCCCCAGTTATCTTCCTCGGCATAGACCATTTCCGGTTGGGGTTCGGGTGCCGTTTCCTCAATCGGTTGCTGTTGGGTCTCGTTCCAGTTATCCTCATCCCAGGCTTCTTGGGCTGCGGTGGCGGTGGCTTCTGCGACCACGGGGGGCGGAGTCGTCGGAGTTCCGGTTCCCAATTGATTCGTGGTATTGACGGGCATGGTCTTGTAACCCATGTCACCCCGGTCCCATGGGGGATTACCAATGCCCAGGCGTTCTAGGATGCCGACCGTTACTTGGGTCAACTTTTGCTCAGAGCCTTCAAAGACAATAATCCGATCGGGACTACTGCTGACAATCTCATCAGTAGATAATTCATAGGTACTGATCAACTGGTCTGGAATCCGGGGCAGTCCCAACGAAGCCACGAGGAGTGTGGTGATGGTGCCATTGGGATCCACTCTAAATCCTCTGACCTTGCCCAGCAATTCCCCAGTTTCCGTAATCACCTCACAATTCACGAGGGGACTAAAGGTGGTCACGTCTACGTCGTCGTCCAACACAGCATCGTTTTCCACAAGAATGACATCGCCAATCTGATGGACATCGCGCATCAGCATGGTTTGTTCAATGTTGGATACCACACCAGTGAGGGCGCTGTCTTGGAGACCCAAGGCCACAACCTCACGGCGATCAATATCGACCCATAGCTGGGAGACAATTCCCAGCCGTTTCCCGGAATCACGGGTGATTACTTGGGTTCCAACCAGGTCAGATCGTTGAAAAGATTGTTCAGAGGTCATAGTCGAGTCCTGTGTCTCGTGTGTCTTGGATGGCAAAGACGCGGCACAGCAAGGCGCATGTCGGTCGCGTGTTAATACTGAGAGATCTCCATACGTTAAGAAATCCCTATACGTTAAGGAATCCCCATACTACAGGGATCTCCATACTAGAGGATATCCCCATACTAAGGCATCCCCATATTAGCAGGGCGGCGATCGCTCTCAATGGGTCCGCTCTGGCCAAATTCCCCTTCGTGGATGGAGGGATATCTCTACTGCGACAACGCTCTACATCTTTCTGCCGAACGAAACAACATGATATGTTAAGGAATGTAACGGTTTACTTGCTTCCCCATGACATCATCTCCTCACTCTGCTTCGCCTCATCCCCCTACTGGCCAATCTGTTCAGTCCAGTCTGACCTCGACCCATTTGGCCACCGCAAGTTCGGTCTTACCTCCGGCTCCCGCTGGGGCTAAGGCAGGCTCAGAGCCGGTCCGGTATGACCCCTCTGACGGAGCGATCGCCTCCTTTCGCGATCAACGGGGCACTCGGGTTGTGGTGATTGGTGGCGGGATTGGGGGGCTTACGGCTGCGGCCCTGCTGGCCCACCGGGGCTACAGTGTCTTGGTGGTGGAGCAAGCGGCGATCGCGGGAGGTTGTGCGTCTACGTTCAAGCGCCGGGGGTTTACCTTTGACGTGGGGGCCACTCAAGTTGCGGGGTTGGAACCGGGGGGAATCCATCATCAGATTTTTAGCGAGTTAGGCATCCCGCTACCGGAGACTCGTCCTTGTGATCCGGCTTGTGCTGTCTTTTTGCCAGGGGAAGATCGGCCAATTAACGTGTGGCGAGACCCAGAGCAGTGGCGTAAGGAGCGGCTGCAGCAATTCGGTGACAGTGAACGATTTTGGAATTGTTTAGCGAGTCTGTTTCAGGCCAGTTGGGCTTTTCAACAGCGTGATCCCGTTTTACCGCCCCGTAGCGGCTGGGATTTCTGGCAGCTCCTCACCGCTGTGCGCCCAGGGACACTACGAACTGCGCCGTTCACCTTTTCTACGGTGGGGCAATTGCTGAAGCTCTTTCGCCTAGGGGACAATCGGCGATTGAAGACGTTTTTGGACTTGCAACTGAAGCTTTATTCTCAGGTGGGAGCGGATGAAACGGCGACGTTGTATGCGGCCACGGCCCTAGCGGTTTCCCAAGACCCTCACGGCTTGTTCCATCTTGAGGGAAGTATGCAGGTGTTGAGCGATCGCCTGATCGAAGCCATCCGCCAAAAGGGGGGACGAATTCTCACTCGCCAATCAGCCCAGCATATTCACACAGTCCGGAATCAAGTCACTGGAGTCGTGGTGCGCGATTTGAAAACCCGTGAAGATTGGGAAATTGACGCAGACTACGTGGTGGCAAATGTCACGGTCCAAAATTTGGTGAAACTGGTCGGCCATGCCATGCCCAAATCCTATAAAAAGCGGGTAGACCAGTTACCCACCGGATCAGGGGCCTTTGTGGTGTACTTGGGTGTCACTCAGGCTGCCATCCCCGCCAACTGTCCGCCGCACCTCCAGTTTTTGTACGACTATGACGGCCCCATCGCAGAAAATAATTCTTTGTTTGTCTCTGTGAGTCATCCAGGGGATGGACGAGCACCGGAGGGGTGCGCCACCATTATCGCGTCTACCTTTACCGATGTGGATCTGTGGCGACGGACCTGGCAGCACTCTGAAAATGACAAAACGGAAGACTATCGGCAACTGAAACAGCGGTATATGCAAGAGGCGATCGCCCGTCTCAGCCAATTCTTCACTCTGAACGAAGACACCATCATTCACCAAGAAGCTGCCACCCCTCTGACGTTTCAGCGTTATACGGCGCGGGAAGATGGGATTGTCGGCGGGATTGGCCAACGGGTTCCCACCTTTGGTCCCTTTGGCTTTGCCAACCGCGCCCCGGTTAAAGGTCTATGGTTAGTGGGCGATTCTACCCATCCTGGGGAAGGGACTGCCGGAGTCAGCTACTCGGCCCTGACAACGGTGCGGCAAATTGAAGCCGCCCAGCGCCGCTAGAGCCATTCTTCGATCAGGTAACTTCTTATACCTGATTCCCAGTCTCTGACTGGGGAACTGAGCGGGAGCCTATGGCTCCAGTGCAAAAACGAGGCAGAGCCTCAGGATGGGTTTCCCAGCATCCTGCTGGGAAACCGGAAGTCAGGAATTCGTGTGGACCAACCGGATTTCGGATAAACTCTGGTCAGAATTGGCCAGATTCAGTATAGAGTTGGATGCAGAAGACCGCAGGCAACAATCCGCTACACTGCATCAACGACACGGAGTACTGATTATGGCAAGTCCTATTGACTTATATTTCTGGCCCACCCCCAACGGCAAAAAAATCTCCATTATGTTGGAGGAAGTTGGGTTAGGGTACAGCATTCACCCCATCAACATCCTGGCGGGGGATCAGTTTAAACCAGAGTTTTTGCAGGTTAGTCCCAACAACAAAATTCCGGCGATTGTGGACCCGGATGGGCCTGGTGGGGAGGCGATCGCCCTGTTCGAGTCTGGGGCGATTCTCATGTATCTGGCGGAAAAAACAGGACAGTTGATGCCGCAGGAGGAGCGCGATCGCTACGCCGTGATCCAATGGCTGATGTTCCAAATGGGAGGCGTTGGCCCCATGCTGGGGCAAGCTCACCATTTTCGCAAGTACGCCCCAGAGCACATTCCCTATGCGGTGAATCGTTACACCAACGAAGCGGGACGGTTGTATAGTGTCTTGGATCACCGCCTGCACGAGGCAGAGTATGTGGGTGGAACCTATTCTATTGCTGACATCGCTATCTACCCGTGGTTAGTGTCTTGCCGAGACCAAGGGCAATCCATCGAGAATTTTCCCCATGTGAAACGTTGGTTTGATGCAATGAGCGATCGCCCTGCGGTTCAGCGCGGATTGGCAGCAGGGAAGGATGTTAGCGCCAATGCCAAGATGGATGCGATCGCCAAGGAGAATATGTTCGGCTCCAAGCAATATCAACCCCGCTCGTAATTCCGTTACGATAGTCAGACTCGATAATTTGGGGTTAACCGACCATGACACAACCACTGCCTCCTGCTGCCACTCCTACGGATCCATTGAATAGGCCAACCAGCTTGGATGCGTTCTGGATGCCTTTTACCGCCAATCGTCAGTTCAAAGCTGATCCGCGCTTGTTGGTTGCGGCCAAAGACATGCACTACACCAGCCAGGATGGGCGGCAAATTTTAGACGGGACTGCTGGGCTGTGGTGTGTGAATGCGGGCCACTGCCGCCCCAAGATTGTCGAGGCCATTCAGGCTCAGGTGGCCACTCTGGATTATGCCCCCACGTTTCAAATGGGTCATCCTGCCCCATTTCAGTTGGCGGAACGGTTGGTCCAGCTTGCCCCAGAGGGTTTAAATCGGGTGTTTTTTGCCAACTCTGGCTCAGAGGCGGTCGATACGGCCCTGAAAATCGCGATCGCCTACCACCGGGTCCGAGGGGAAGGCACTCGACAGCGATTGATTGGCCGAGAGCGGGGTTACCACGGGGTCGGATTTGGCGGCATTTCTGTTGGCGGTATTGGCGGCAATCGCAAGCTATTTGGCAGTTTGTTGAATGGGGTCGATCATCTGCCCCACACCCACAATCTGGCCCACAACGCCTTTAGTCATCAACAGCCCGCCTGGGGGGAGCATTTGGCCGAGGAGTTAGAGCAAATTGTCGCCCTCCACGACCCAGCCAATATTGCCGCCGTCATTGTGGAACCTGTGGCGGGGTCCACGGGAGTCTTGGTGCCACCCAAAGGTTATCTGGAGAAATTACGGCAAATCTGCACTCGTCACGGCATTCTCCTAATTTTTGATGAGGTGATTACTGGATTTGGTCGATTGGGGACCTGCTTTGGGGCCGACTATTTTGGCGTGGTGCCCGACATGATTACGGTGGCTAAGGGGATTACCAATGGGACGGTCCCAATGGGAGCAGTTCTAGTACGGCAAGACATCCATGATGCGTTTATGCATGGACCAGACCAGACCATCGAGTTGCCCCACGGCTATACCTACTCCGGCCATCCCTTGGCTTGTGCAGCGGCGATCGCCACCCTTGATACCTACGCAGAAGACGGTTTATTTGAGAACGCGGCCAGTTTGGAGACTTACTGGCAAGAGGCCGTGCATTCCTTACGGGGCCGTCCCCATGTCATCGACATCCGCAACATCGGCATTGTCGCAGGCATTGAACTGGAGCCTAGGCCGGAGCAACCCACGAGACGGGCCTACGAGTGTTTGGTTCGCTGTTTTGAGCAAGGGTTACTGATCCGGACCACGGGAGATATCATTGCCCTTTC
>JBFRWC010000289.1:0-16497 GCA_051439365.1 Leptolyngbyaceae cyanobacterium | reverse complement strand
ACTGACAAAACTGCCTAAAACCTTGTCCCTGCCTTGGGTCAGGAGACCTGACCCCTACATTGTCCCAATCCCTTGTAGGGGAGCGGTTTCCGCGCCCAAGCCCCAATTTTTGTCAGTCAACCAGGGGGGGAGCAATCAGGAGCAATACCTGCCGACGAGCAGAGTCACCTTTTTCACGATATTGATTACTGTAATCGCTGGCTTGGGCATAGCGCTCATCGGTGGCGGGGACATCATCCATGAGGGCAGCGGCTTCGTACCACAGGTCACGGATTTCAGCCCAGTCTTGGGCAGTGCTGGCCCTATCTTGCTTCGTAACCGCTGATTCTGCTAACCGCTCGGCTTGGGCAAATTCTGCTGATGGCTCTGGGGTTGGTTTCAGGGAACGATGATACAGGGTCCATCCCAGAGCAGAAGACAGGGTGAGGGCGATCGCACCCACTATACTCCACTGCTTGGAGGATAGGGTAGGAAGGGCGGGGAACGAAGACTGGATGGTGGCGATCGCTGGCCCTGCATCACCGTCAAACTCCTCATCCCGCTGGGCTGGGGCATAGCGGGATGGATCGATGTTATCAAACTCCGAATTCGACCCATTACTTGGGGCAGGTGGGGGGGATGGGGGATAATCCGATGGTCGAGGGACTGGATCACTAGTGGAATCCGGGGGCACTGGGATAGTTGTGTCCTGAAACTCTGGCTGAGGCGGAGCAGCAACAGCAACCGGACGCCCATTAGGTTCAGGGTCGGCAGGTCGAGGCTTCGGCTTCTTACGCCGATTACTCAAGACGGCGGCGGGTTGACGGGGGCGGGCCGAGCGATCGCCATAGTACTGATAGTAGTAGGAATAATTGCGGCCTGGAGTCGTGTAAGGTTTGATGCCATTGGCGACAATGCCCAAAAGGGAGACGGGAGAAAGCTTGAGCTCATCCAGGGCCCGGTTGAGGGCAGACCGTTCCGTATGCCCCAAGCCCACGACCAGTAGCATTCCGTCAGTATGGGCTGCCAAAACGCTGCTATCGGCAAAGCCCAACAGGGGAGGCATATCGTAAACGACCAAGTCGTAGTGTTCAGTTAAATCAGCCGCCACAGCTTGCATCCGTTGGGATGAGAGCAATTTGACGGGGTCCGGCGGCTGGGGGCCAGCGGTCAACACCGATAGGTGGGCATCTAACGCCAACGGCTGCACGGCTTGAGAGACGTGCAACCCTTCAGCCAGAACGTTACTCAGCCCCCGAATATTTGGTAAATTTAAGTTGCCATGATGCTTCGGTGCGCGTAAATCGGCATCCACTAGTAAAACCCGCTGTCCCATCATTGCCGCTGCTCTCGCTAGATACAGCGCTGTGGTAGACTTGCCCTCGTTGGGCACCGCCGAACTGATCACCAACGACCGGATCGACTGTTCCGTTTCTAAGAACTTAATGTTGGTATAGACCGAGCGAAAGGCTTCCAAAAAGATGGATGATTGGGCAGAGGTCACCTCTCCATTCTCAGATAAGATGGCTCCCGAATGACCATTCGGGGTTCCACTGTTGCCATTCGCGGACTCGAACGGGTTACCAGAAAACCCGCTGCTATTAAACCGGGCCAGTTTTTGCAGGTTCTCTGTTTGCTGCTCGATGTTGGGAAAGTAAGGCACAACGCCCAGCATCGGTAAGGAAATAGCCTGTTTGAGGTCATCGGGGGAGTGGTAGACCTGATCCAGTTTTTCGGCCATCAGGGCAGCGGCAGATCCCACCAATAGCCCAGCGACAATACCCAGGGTAAGATTACGGGGAATATTGGGGGAGATAGGGGTTGTGGGTAGGTTGGGCGGGGCGATCAGTTGCCAGGGAATCGAGTTTTGGGCGGCATCAATCTGCAAGGTTTCGCGGGTGGTGAGAAAACGATTGAGGCTTTCGGTGGCGATCGCCAAATCCCGCTGTAAGTCGGTGTATTGTCGGGCGAGGGCCGGGACGAGATCAAACTCTTCCTTGATGTCGCTTTCAATCCGGGCCAAGGTCCGATTCCGGGCCTGAAGCATTTGAATATTGTTGGCGGATTCTATCAACTCGCGATTCAGATTGAGGGCGGTGGGTGTTAAATAGGCGGCGGACTGATCCTCGGAGGCAATAAAGCGATCGCCCAAAATCCGAGCTGACTCTGTCTCCAGCAGCGGCAGCAAATTATCCCGGCGTTCCTCCAAGGCCAGCAGTTGGGGGGCACCCGGTTGGTAACGGGCTGACTCCACCGCAATTTCCGCTTCCAACTGCTGAATTTGAGTGAGTAAGGCTTGGTAGCGGGCCGACTCGCTCAAGGCCGCATCGGCAATCGCATCTTCCGGCGTTGTATCCAACTGTTCCTGTAGGGTTTGAAACAACGACTGGGCCTGGGCCAATTCCGCTTGAAGCTGCTGTCGCTGCGCCTCCACCGTGGCCAACAGCCCGGAGATTTCATTCCCCCGCGTTTCCGGGTCCAAAATACTATACTGTTGGCGAAACCGCTCCATCTGAATCTGGAGAGATTGCACCCGCTCCCGCAATTCTGGCAACTGATCATCCACAAACTGAATCCCCTGTTGCAGGTTGGCCTGACGCTGCTCAAAACTGTACTCCAAGTACTGATTGGAGATTTCCTCCAAAACATTTTGAATCGTCTGGGGATCAGGATGACGATAACTGACGGATAAGACTTTAGTATCTCGCAATCGACTAATCGTTAAGTTACCGACTAAGTTGCTGTAGGCAATGCCAGGATACTGAGTTTGAAGGGATCGAGCAATTGGTGCTAACAGTGCCGGACTTTTTAAAACTTCAATTTGGGTGTCATAGTCTACGACAGTGGACGGACCCGCCGTCTCCCGCAATAATTCCTGGGATGGATCGATGTCTTCCACTGAAGCAACGAGCACCCGAAATTCTCCCTGGAATACGGGGACTCGGGTCAGTGTCCAACTCCAGATTGCCCCTGACACGGCCAGGGCGACCCCGCCAATTACGACCCAACGGCGGCGCAATACCTGCAAAAGCTGTCCCACATCCAAGTCATCGTCATATTTTCCTAGGGCAACGGGCATCTGGGGCATCCCGTGAATTGCGGGGGGATAGATCGGGGATGGAATTGGGGATGGGGAAGACTGTGCTGTCATAGTAATCTACGGGTAGAACAATAACCTGTAACCACAACTTGTAAGCATGGGAACGCCGAATGGCCCACCAGAGATGGGACAGTTCTTTCTATCTCTTACAAGCAGAAACCCCTAAACCCGAACAATAAGCTAAAGCTGTTCCAATTTGCGTATTTTGGCCGCTGAACCCTGCTACTGGTAGAGTTCAGCCACGTCAATTCAATGTCTTTTAGCCGTGTGGATTGCAACGGCGATGGCCACACATAGCGTTTTATTGAAGTGTGAAGCCTATAGTTTAGGCATAATTTCTGGTAGCAACTGGCTGGGAATTTTTGACAAGGCGAGATTTTGGGCTATCAGCCCACTTTGGTTGTACAACGCTTGCAACGTCTGGACAACGCACCCCAAAGCCGTTTGCCGCAATTCAGGGCGATCGCTCCATCCTTGCAAGGCGATCAAGTGATGATCCAGGGCTGTGTTTAAGTGTTCTCCCTTATTCATCCGCCAATCTTGGGTCAAGTCTTCAAACTCAGCTTCCGTGGCCATCTGATATCGCACCAGCCCCAGATTATTATGGGTGGCTAACACATCGAAGTTCAGGGGAATTAGGTGACGGGATTGGTGGAGATGGTTCGTGGAAGCGATCGCCGCATCGTAGGCCTGAACCGCTTTTTCCAGAGATATCAGTTTTTGTTGCGGATTTTCTTCCACATAGGTGGCCAAATGCCAGTATGCGGTTCCCAAATTATTCTGAGTGGCGGCAAAGGTAGCCGGATTGGTTTCCATGGTGCGGTACTGCAACGCGGTTTCATAGGCCATGATCGCAAGCCGGAGCCAATCCCCCGATTGTTCATGCTGAGACAAGTTCCAGTAGGTGGTGCCCAAGTTATTTTGCACCATCGCGTAGTTGATCGGGTCCGTATCCGGACGATACATCCGCAGGGCTTCGGAATAAGCCGCGATCGCATTTTTCAAGTTTTTCAGCGGTTCAACATGCTGGGCCAAATTCCAATAGGTGGTGCCCAAATTATTTTGGGTGGAACCGTAGCGCGAGGGATTGTGTTCCACACTCCGGTACAGCAACGCCTCCTGATACGCATGAATCGACTGTTGCAAGTGTTCTACCGGAGCTTGGTACCGGGCCAAATCTCCGTAGGCTGCCCCCAAGTTATTCTGAATCATGGGATAAATTTCGGGGTGGGACTGGGGGGTAATGCCAGACAGGGCCATGCGATAGGAAGCAATACCCTGCTGCAAGTGGGGGAGACCTTCTGCCAAGCTGGGGGCACCTCTAGATAGAAGCCAGCACAGATTTCCCAGATCATTGAGCACTTCAGCCCAGGATGGATGGGTGTTATCAATTCCTTGGAGGACTTGACGGTAAGCCCGCATGGCACAAATGAGGTTTTGGGGCGACAAATCTCCCTGTTCAATGCGATCGCGATACACATTGCCCAGATGGCGATAGGCTTCCGCTACCACCCCTGGATCAGCCTGCTGGTGTTGTAAATCAGCAATCTGTTCTAACAAGGGTCGGATAGTCGGATCATTGGTATTGAATGCGGTCCGATCCAGGGTTGAGGACACGGGATCAGTGAGCGATTCTGCCACTGGGTCGGCATCGGCCACGACCAAGTCCGGCACCAACATATCCTCACTCGCGTCGGCAACATCGACAATGTCAACAGCATCGACAATCTCAAGTGTATCAAGTGTATCAAGTGTATCAGGCGTATCCAGCGTAGTCGTATCTACAACATCTACTAGGGGCGATCGCGCACTCTCATCGGTAATTGGTGGCAGACTTTCATCCTCTTCCGATTCCAGTCCTTTAACCAAATCCTCCACGTTCATCACATTGGATTCATCGACCAAATGATCGACTAAATCATCCGTTAACTCCGTTAACTCATCGGACAACCCATCAGCCAATTCATCCGTTAATTCGTCCGTCAACTCATCATCTAGCCTATCGGACAACTTGCCAGCCAACCCATTGGGTAACCCATCACCCAAACTATCGGGCAAACTATCCGTCAACCCATCCGTCAAGTGATCCGCTAATTCGTCCGTTAATTCGTCTGCCAACTCATCGGGCAGTCCATCAGCTAATTCATCAGCCAATTCATCAGCCAATTCATCAGCCAATTCATCACCCACCCCATCGGACAAGTTGTTGGCCAATCCACCAGACAACTCATCACCCAAGCTATCGGGCAACCCATCGGACGACTCGTCAGTCAAATGATCCGCTAATCCGTCCGTTAATTCGTCTGTCAACTCATTGCCCGACCCATCGGACAACTCATCACCCAAACTATTGGTCAATTCGTTGGTCAAGTGGTCAGCTAACCCATCTGGCAACCCATCTGGCAACCCATCTGGCAACCCATCACCTAAGCTATCAGTCAATTCGTCAGCCAAGCTATCAGTTAACCCATCGGACAACTCATGACCCAAATTATCGGGCAACTCGTCGGTGAAGCCGTCAGCTAACCCATCACCCAAACGATCGGGCAACTCATCGGTCAAGCGGTCAGCTAGTTCATCAACCAACCCATCAACCAACCCATCGGGCAACTCGTCACCCAAACTATCGGTCAATCTGTCAGCTAACCCATCGGACAACTCATCAGCCAAATGCTCAGCTTCCTGATCTGGGTCTGGCTCCACGCCAACCGGTGGATTCAAGAATTGCTCTAGTCCATTCAGCGGCAGTGACGACTCGGATGGTTGGGAAGTAGTCGCGACAGTGCCATAGGTTGGAATGGGGGATTGGGGTGTTACGGGGGAATCGTACTGACTCGCTAAGTCCTGTTCAATTGTGTCGTAACCATCTAACAAGTCTAGATCAGCTTTAGTACTAACACCCTGATCTAGAGTTGTAGCCTCGACAGTTGTCGTATTGATTACTACGATGTCAGGCTCAGCGATAAAATCATCATCAAGACTATCGACAGCCAAGCTAACCTCAGGCCCAGTTCCAATCTCAGGGTTAGCTTTCACCTCAGCAACAACCTCAGTATCTGCCTCAGTAACGACCTCAGATTCAATTTCAACAACGGTCTCAGCCTCAAGTGCAGACTCAGCCCCAGTCCCAGAATCAACAACGACCTCAAGGTCAGGATCAGAGTCAACCCGATTCGCATCGAGATCAACAACAACCTGATCTGAGCCAACATTATCGGTAACTACACTAACCTCAGGCACCGCTTCGACCTCAGGCCCAAGCTCAGCACCAACGTCAGTCTCAGTTCCAGTAACAACCTCAGGGCCAGGTGCAACAGTGACCTCCGGTTCAAGTTCAACAACGACCTCGGCCTCAAGCTCAGGTTCAGTCCCAGTCTCAGAATCAACAACGACATCAGGGTCAGGATCAATCTCAACCCGATCCGCATTGTTCTCGACAACAATTTGGTCCGATCCAACAGCCTCAGGTGCAGCTTCAACCCAATCCGTATCGGTCTCGGCAATAACCTGATCCGATCCAACACTATCAGCAACGACCTCAGAGTCAGTTTCCACTTCAGGCTCAAGCTCAGCCATGGTCTCAGACTCAGGCGCAGCAATAACCTCAGGTTCAGGCTCAGTTTCCACTACAGGATCAAGTTCGGCTACGACATCAGCATCGGGTGCGGCTTCAACTCCATCCGTGTTGGGATCAACAACGACCGGACCCGATTCAACACTATCAGCAACAACCTCAGGATCAAATGCCGTTTCGACCCCAGGATCAAGCCCAACAACGACTTCAGGATCAAGCTCAACAACGACTTCAGCCTCAGGGACGGTAACGATTTCAGTATCAGGCTCAGTTTCGACAGTAGTAGCTTCAACCTCAGCCTCCGCAACGGTCTCAACAATGGCCTCTGTATCTGGCCCAGTTTCAATACTATCGGCAATGCCTTCCGCACTATTTACATCAGTCGTAACAGTCTCGTTCCTAGCAACAGGATGTGCTGGCCCTTCAACTACCGTTGTTTCAACACCATCAGATGTAATATTTGACTCGATATTATCAATAATATGGGGTTGATTTTCAATTATGCTGGTTTCAATATCATCAGCGTTGATCGTGGTATCACTCTCCCTAGACACATCATCATGGCCGCTCAGCAAAGGGGTTTGGTCGTTACGTTCACCACCGTCACTCTCATCATGTACAGGCATGGCGTTAGGTGGAGAGAATACCTGTTCACTGACGGCTGTTGCTTCATCGTCACTGAAGTTGGTCGCTGTGTAATCATAGCCATCGGTGGCCATGTTGTCTGCGAGTATGGGTTCTGAATCGATATGCTCCGATGCAATGTGCTCTGGAGCGATATGCTCCGATGCAATGTGCTCTGGGGCGATGTGCTCTGGGGCGATCGCGTCCATGACCTCGGTGGCATCATCTGTCACCGCAATGTCACTAACCTCAGTGATGTCAGCGATCGCCTCAACAGAATCATGATTGATATCGGAATCATCAATGGCGTTGACCGCCGCAATATCTGCCGTAGCGGGCTGAGCCACCGGGGCTGGGGACATCCCCGTCCTAGGCTCTCGTGCCATCGTTTCTTGATCCACCTTGCGGTGGCTCCAAGACTGGGCCGCCCACTCACCGTGGTTTGTGTAGCTGTAGGAGGGTTCCGGCACCATCGTAAAGGTCAGAGGGGTCGGTTCGCCTTCAAACTCAAACACCGCCGTGCGACAGCGCCAAAAATCTGGGGCTGAATGGGGAATAATTCGTGCCCAAGGTCGAGGTACCCAGATTAACAGACTGGAGTCCAAGGCCGGGAGACTCCGCTCAATCCCCTGCAAATAGTTGAGAAATAACCATTGGATTGCCGCAGGCTGACGACTTAGATGCTCTACGCCCAATAGCTGAAAGGCAGGCATGGGCAGCGATGGCGTCATCCCATTCCCAGAGGTGTATCGCTTCCCCTGATCTCGTTGATGTTGACGCAACCATTGAATAATTCCCGCAATTGGGTCCGGTTTGTTAATGTCTAGATATAGTGGAACCAGACTCTCAGACGAGGAGGAGAGCCGAGCAGTGGTTGGAGAAGGGCCACTGAATTGTAAATCCTGTTGCAGTTGAGCCGCAAGGCGATCGCGCAAAACAAAATTATCGCAAACCCCAATGAAAACTTGACGACGCAAATTAAGCTTCAGAGCTGCCTTGAGTCGTTGATAGGTTTTACGATTTAGCGCCAGGTTAGTGCGAGAAGATGTGTTGATCACGACAAGTCCATCGAAAGTCTAAGGGCGATCAGAAACAGGCACCCATCCGGTATTGTGGGGCTTAACACAAAAAAATGGAGTGGTGCCAAGTGGTACACATCTCTACAGGCAAGACGATTCAGGTTCAGGATGAATCCAGGGATGCAGCAGTTATGCGCCATCCCATGCCGCTACGGCATGTCAGCCCAAGATATTGTTCCAGGGATGGTTGCTCATCCTAATTGTTGCTTTGTAGAATTGCCGTGCTATTCTGATAGCGCCTATTGTTTTAAGAGCAAAAAAATAATTATGGTTAATGATAAAATGAAAGGCCATGATGAAATACTAGATATCGTGGATCAGCATGATCAGGTGATAGGGCAAAAAAGTCGTCATGAAATCTACCAAGAAAAGCTCTCATGTTTTCGGGTAGTGAATGCGTTTTTAATCAATTCAGTCGGTCAGTTATGGATTCCAAGACGAACAGCTCATAAACGCATCTTTCCTCTGTGCTTGGATGTGAGTATGGGGGGACATGTCCAAAGCGGTGAATCCTATGAAATGGCTCTGGCACGGGAGTTGTCTGAAGAGTTGAACATCTCTTGCCAGGAGCATGACCTGATAGAGATAGGCTATCTAACCCCTCACGCTGACCGAGTTTCGGCCTTTATGAAAGTGTTTGAGATCAAGACCGATCAGACTCCACACTATAATCCAGATGACTTTTGTGAATATTATTGGGTCACTCCCCAAGAGGTACAATTCATGATCAAGGCAGGAGAGCCATCAAAAGATGATCTACCCAAATTAATCAAGCGGTTTTATCTGTGAAACCAATGTGGGGATACGGTTTAGAATTTGCACTGTGATGAACATATCCCGACAAGAAGATGGCATGGTGTCCAGTCCCTACTATGGGTCAGGAGATCTGACCCATACATTGTCCCAATCCCTTGTAGGGGAGCGGTTTCCGTGCCCAAGCCCCAATTTTTGTCAGTCAACCAGGCTCATGCCTTTTGCTAATCCGCTGACCATCCAGAGAATAATTTATACGCTCCAACAGTAGTAGCCTGCGTATCCTAGTTCAAGATATAAGTAAACCTATCGCTGTGATACTCACCTTACTGACAGACTTTGGCTTGGAGGATGCCTATGTGGGCATGATGAAGGGTGTTGCATTGGCGATCGCTCCCCATGCCACCCTCATCGATCTCACCCATCAAGTCCCGCCCCAAGACCTGTGGGCGGCCCGGTTTAACTTGATGAATGCGGTGCCCTACTTTCCCCCTGGAACCGTACATGTAGCGGTTGTCGATCCAGGTGTGGGGAGTCAGCGGCGAGGAATCGCGATTCAGTTACCGGATTGTTGGTTGGTGGGACCAGATAACGGTATTTTCAGCGGTGTTTTAACGTCCTACCGTGGGACCAACTTGCCGATGACGGTGGTCGCGTTGACGACTCGAGAGTATTGGCGCACTCCCCAGCCCAGCACGACGTTTCACGGTCGAGATATTTTTGCCCCCGTCGCAGCCCATTTGGCCACTGGGGTCGATATTCATCAATTGGGGGAAGTGATTGATCCCGCCACCCTGGTTAGCTTGGACTTACCGTCGCTCCAGCACCGGGGGGATGAGATTGTGGGCTGTGTGCAGTATGGCGATCGCTTCGGCAACCTGATCACCACCATCCCCGCTGATGCGGTGACAACTCCTGGGTGGTCCCTGACCATTGGGTCCATTGTCATCCCAGGCCACTCCACTTATGCCAGCGTTGCTCCCGGTCAGCCCGTTGCTCTGGTCGGTAGTCACGGTTGGGTAGAATTAGCCGTGAATGGCGGTCGTGCCCAGACTTATGTGAGGAACAATATGGATGATTGGCAAGAAACGATGGGTGACTCAAAAGTAGGATGGCCTCCTTTTTCCTCCTCCAGTTCCTCTGAAGTGGGAAAACACCAAGGCAATTCTTTAAGGGACAATAACACCTTAATTGGATGTCCAGTTAGCATCCAACTTCTTTAATAAAAACGGTTACCCGATTTGGGTTGCTTTGGCGGGTTTCTTGGCAGCTCAACAGTATTTCTTGGCAGCATGTCTTGGCAGCTCAACCGCAATAGAGTCTAGTCCCAAAGCCCTAGGTCCATCAACCAGCCATCCGTGTCTATTTTTAGTGTCTCAATCTTTATATTTCCTTTGGTATGACATTCCATCACGTTGTGTAACGACTAGTTAGCGACCCAAGAGGCGACTTTTTGAGCGGGGTATCCTAAAGATTAGATAGCCATGCGTTCACTCTTTTAATCTCTTCATTAGTATTCATCTTTTGGAGCAAGCTCAGAATGTTTCCACAAGGTTGGCCTCAAAATCTACACCAGCTACCGTTGAGGATCAAAACTCGGCTGGGGGCGAGTTTTGTCTTAATGGCCTGTGTGTTGGGTGGGGTAGGAATGCACACAATCCATAGTATGAATCGGTTGTCCGCATTGACGACCAAACTCTATGACCATCCGTTCACCGTAAACACAGCGGTCTTGAGGGTCGAGGTGGGCATTGTTAGTATGCATCGTTCCATGAAGGATGTGGTGTTGGCGGAGAACTCCGCAGAGGTGGATGCTGCCGTTGGAACGGTTATCCGGCTTGAACAAGAAGTTTTGCATGACTTTGATATTATCTATGACTATTTCCTCGGTAATCTGGGCGAAATTGAAGTCGCTCGGCAACAATTTACAAACTGGAGGGAAATCCGCGATCGCGTCATCCAATTGCGACGAGATGGCAACATTGATGCCGCCGCTGCCATTACTAAGGGAGAAGGTGCCCAGTACATTCAAGACCTGCTAGAAGAAATTGACCAGGTCGAAGCCTTTGCTGCCAATAAAGCCAATGAATTTTTAGCCGATGCCCAATCCACCCGCCGACATACCCTACAGATCACCACTCTTCTCATTCTCCTGGCGGCTGGTTTGACCATACTGTGGGTCATTTGGATGATTCGTATCCTCTCGGTGCGAGAGCAAACCCGAACCCAACTGACCCAACAACACCGCCGGGCCGAAGCTCTGCTAGCCCTACCCCGCATGGCTGAAGATCGGGAAGAAGCAACATTTATGCAGTATGGCCAAGAACTAGCCGAAAACTTAACGAATAGCCAAATTTCCTTTGTTCACCTGATCCACGACGATGAAAATACCATCGAACTGGTTAACTGGTCGCGCCGCACCCTAAAACACTATTGCCACGCCGTTCATGATAGTCATTACCCCGTGAGCAAAGCAGGGATTTGGGCTGATGCCCTGCGGCAACGTCGCCCGGTGGTGTTTAACGATTACGAGACCTACGCGGATAAAAACGGATTGCCCCAAGGTCATGCCCCCTTGAATCGGTTAATCAGCATCCCCGTTATTGAGCATGGCAAAGTCGTGATGTTAACCGGAGTCGGCAATAAATCCACCCACTACACGGACTGGGATGTGGAAACGGTGCAACTGATTTCTAACGATATTTGGCGCATTGTTAAAGGCAACCGAGCACTGGCTCGATTAACCAAGAGCGAGGGTCAACTCCGAAAAGCTCAGCATGTTGCCAGCATTGGCAGTTGGGAACTCAAGCTCAAAACGCAAGTTTTTACTTGTTCCGATGAAGTGTTCCGAATTTTTGAGGTAGAACCCGATCAGATGCAGGACACGCTCAACTATGCCTTTGTCCTCAAGGCCATTCATCCAGATGATCGCGATCGCGTCAATCGTACGTATCAGCAATCGGTGGAACAGCACACGCCCTGCGAAATTGACTATCGGCTCAGCATGGCCGATGGCCGAATTAAATATGTCCAGGCACAATATGAGACCTATTATGAGACCGATGGGACACCAGATTACTCCATTGGGACGATTCAGGATGTGACCAAACAGTTTCTCTCCGCCGAAAAATTACGAGAGGCAGCAGCGGTCTTCAAAAGTACCGCAGAAGGAGTCGTGATTACGGATTTGGATGGCGTAATCATGGATGTTAACCAAGCCTTCTCCACCATCACAGGCTATGACCGTGAGGAGGCCATTGGCCAGAATCCTCGGTTACTCAAATCCGATCGCCATCCCCCTAATTTTTATAGCGAGATGTGGCACAGCCTTGTCAGCAATGGCCACTGGCAGGGGGAAATCTGGAATCGGAGCAAGTCGGGCACCATTTACCCAGAACTGCTTACGATCAACTCCATTGAAGATGAAACAGGGAAGGCAACGGGCTATGTGGGGGTCTTTTCCGATATTACCTTGGTGAAACAGTCGGAACAGCAGCTTTATATCTTAGCCCATCATAATCCCCTGACCCAGCTACCCAATCGCCGCCTATTTAATCTGCGCTTACAACAAAGCATTCACCAGGCCACAGGACAAGAACAGGGGTTGGCATTGTTGTTTATTGATATGGATCGATTCAAGCAAATCAATGACAGTATGGGCCATGCTACAGGGGATGCTTTGTTGGAGCAAGTGGGGCAACGCCTAAGAGATGGGGTGCGCTCCAGTGACATGGTGGCCCATCTCAACGGTGATGAGTTTGTGATTTTGTTGGAACATATTGCGGTCCCTGAGACCGTGACGACGATTCTGCGCAAGGTGATGCAGTATTTGGCTGACCCTTTTCAAATTGAGCATCCGATTCACTCGGAAACCCAGGAGATTTATCTCACCTGTAGCATTGGGATTAGTTTATTTCCCCAGGATGGGGTTGAGGCTCCGATCCTCTTGCGAAATGCAGATACCGCGATGCATCATGCCAAATCCCAGGGACGTAACACCTATTGCTTCTATTCCGAAAAAATGACCACCGATGCTTTTGCCCATGTGCAAATGGAAAATGCGCTCCGAGGGGCACTCCCACGCCAAGAGTTGTATTTGGTGTATCAACCCCAGCTTAATTTTGCTACCCAGGAATGGAGCGGCATGGAAGCCCTGTTGCGCTGGCAGCATCCTCAGTTTGGGCAAGTCTCACCGGGGCAATTTATTCCCCTCGCCGAGCAGAGTGGGTTGATTCGAGAGATTGGCTGCTGGGTATTACAACAGGCGTGCATTCAGGGGCAAGCTTGGTTGGGGCAGGGCATCAAGTGTGGACGGATTGCGGTTAACATTGCGGGGCCACAATTCCAAAGTGGGGATCTGATTCCATCGGTGGCCCAAGCGCTGTCCATTAGCGGCTTTCCGGCCAATCAGCTAGAACTAGAGGTAACAGAGGGGTTCATGATGCAGCAGCCTCAAGAGCGCATCCGAGAATTGGAGCAACTGCGGCAGTTGGGGGTCAAGATTGCCATTGATGACTTTGGTACGGGGTATTCCTCCCTCAGTTACCTCAAGCAACTGCCCATTGATAAGCTCAAAATTGACCAGTCCTTTGTCCGAGATATTCCCCAAGATGGGGATGATATGGCGATCGCCCAAGCCATCATTGCCCTCGGCAAAGCCTTAGACCTCCGCATTATTGCTGAAGGAGTGGAAACCGAGGAGCAGGCTAGTTTGCTCACAACTTGGGGATGTCATGAAGCCCAAGGATATCTCTACAGCCGTCCGATTGTGGCGACTGAGATTCCCGCCCTTTTCCAACAGGGATGCGTCCAACGTTGATCCCCCGAATCACAAGAAGCGACACTTTTTCTATTTTTGAGGAAATTATCATTAAGTTATCGTTATGTGATGTGTTTCGGCCCTAGATTTTGGCGATAGTATGATGGCAACGATGACATGGTTTAATTGCATACTACCGTGTGAGGAAAAGGATAGATGACGATGACACTTGCCCAAGGAATCAACGGCCAGAGCAGTCTTAAGCAAACCGGGTTCACGACGATACCCGCCATCCAATTTAAGACGCTATGGGTCACAGCGGTCCTCCTTTCGAGTCAAGCCCTGATACCAGCGATGAGTATGGCCCAGGAATCAGCAGAACCGGCTGGAGACCCAACAACTGCAACAACTTCGGTGTCTGATAGCGGCAACGAGGTGCAGTCAGGGGGATGGGTGGATAGCTTCGAGGCCGTGGGCGATCGCTCCTTCACCATTGAGTCTACAGGTATTGAGTCCACAAGCCTTGAGTCCACAAGCATTGAGTCCACAAGCCTTGAGTTCGGCTCAGCAGCCACTACTCTAGCGGAATTTGAGCCGTGGGTCAGCACTCAAGAGGCCAACTTATTGGCTCAGGAATCCATCCCAGTTCCCACAGGTAGTGGCGAAACCATCATCGATATGCAAGTCCGGTTTGTCGATGGCTCTGGCACCCCCGTTGACGGAGCTTATCGGGACTATATTATTCTGCGAGAGTTTGACCTGGAACCGGGCGATCGCTACAATGCCGAGCTGGCGGAAGAGGGATTGATGCGGGTCAATGGGCTATCCGGGGTCTCTGCTGCCAGCCTCGACCTAGAGACCGATCAACGGGGAGGTGCTGTCATGGTGGTCACGGTGCGGGAGGGCACACCGGGGCTGTCCCTAGGTCGCCACTTTACGATTGTGCCGGGGCGGGGCACCTCTCGACCCAGCGCTCTGCAAGGACTGGCCGCCGTTCCCCCGGTTCGTACTGGGGTGCCCCGAATGACCGGATTTAAGGCTCCTTTACGGTTCCAATATTTCAACATTGGCGGTCGGGATCAAACGTTAACGGTGGGAACCCTGACTGGACCAGAAACCGTAGGGGTGGATTTGACCTATCGTGACCCCTGGATCGCGGGGACGGGTAATCGTCTGGGTTGGGCCATCAATGCCTTTGGCCTCAGCTACCAACCTCCGGGCTTTCAAAACGGTCCCAATGATGTCGATCTGGCCAATGATCGCGATCCGTGGGAGAACCGTTTTGGCGGCGGCATTGAGTTTTTCCAACAGGTGGGCAGTAATCTGGAAGTGGCGACGGGCTTGAGCTATCAGCATATCTCGTTTTCCGATAGTGCCTTGGGCGATCGCTTCACGGTCGATGAAGATGGCAATCCCCTCACCGTCAGCGGCAAGGATCACGATGATCTGCTCCTGCTCACCATTAACACCCTCGCCGATGGCCGCAATCGGACCATTTTTCCGACCCAGGGCAATCGATTTCAAGCCGGAGTCGATCAGGCCATTCCAGTGGGGGATGCAGAAACCATGTTCACCCGCTTGAGTGCCAACTACACCCAATTCTTGCCCGTGGGTTTCATCCGAGTGCCGGAAACCTCTGGTGCGCTGATTTTCAACGTTCAAGGCGGTACCATTCCGTTTGATGCTCCTCCAGGCTACGAAGCCTACGTTTTAGGCGGCTCCAGTTCTGTGCGGGGGTATAGCACAGGTGAAATGGGCAGTCCCCGCAACTTTGTCCAAGGCACTCTGGAATATCGCTTTCCTTTTGCCTCCATTGACATTGGCAGCGGCTTGTTCCAGGAAATTCTAGGAGAAGACTGGGTGATAGCGGGCAATGTCTTTTTTGATGCCGCCACCGGATTTGACACTGATGATGAGGTTATTGGTCGGCCCGGAGATGCAAGGGATAAAACTGGGGAGGGCTTTGGCTATGGTGTGGGCTTGTTGACCACCTCTAACATTGGTCTGATTCGGATGGAATTTGGCATCGCTGATACGGGAGATACGAACTTTATCTTTACTATTGGCGATCGCTTCTAATCCCTATTAGAAGACAACATTAGAAGACAACTTCAGAACCCCGGCTTCTCCAAGAAGCCGGGGTTCTGAGTTACAACTCCCCTGGTTGATCAGGATTTGGGATTGGAGGGTGTAGCTTTTTCAGGAACTCCCTGAAGGGTTGCCAATTGTTGTCTTGGGCGATCGCCTCCCAGATCGCCTCAAAATCTGCATTCGCCACCCCCACCGGCGGATTATAAACCTGCAAATGGTGTCTGACTTGCGCCATCTCTTCAACAGACTGTCGGCTTAAAATCCACTGATATAGTTCACACCAGTGTCTTAAGGCCGATTGGTGATCGCCCAAAATTAACCCTGCGAGGGCTTGCTCAATCTGGGCCGAGTCATCACGCCACGGCCTGGAACATTTTTGCCTCAACCGATCAAAAAACTGATGATAGTTCATTCTCGTAATCAGCAATAACTCTAGGGTGGCTCCCACTAAATCTTCAGTTAAATCAGGGGACAAAGAACGAAAGCCCAATTTTTGTAGTAGCGCTTGATTATAAGCTTGGGTGTAGAACCCAGAAAA
>JBFRWC010000288.1:0-20239 GCA_051439365.1 Leptolyngbyaceae cyanobacterium | reverse complement strand
CGTTGCAACAGATGCCTGCTGACATTGTGGAGCGCTGTCAGGCAGAGGGGTTGTACTGGCACTACATGAGCCTGTATGCCGAAGAGGTGGAGATGGCTGCTGCTCGTGATACGGAAAGAGAGGCGATCGCCATGTTCAAGGCCATTGAGCAAGGTCGGATTGCCCCGGGTACATTGACCGTAGCAGATACGGCGGAGACAACGAGTGGCCATGGTAACGCTTCACAGCTTCAATCTTTGTGGACGTTTCCACGCCCTGACTCCACGGACCATCTTTGGTAGGGCGTGGAAGCCGACCATTAGACAGGTTTTGGGTTTATGGATTCTTAGCCAAAATGGTTCAAGCCAATGGGGGGAGCGATATTCGGGTGAATGCCTGCTGGAGTTTAGGGGGAGACAAGTCAGTCATGGATTCCAGTTCGCCCAAAATCGGAACTTGACCATAGTGGGCGATCGCCTCCCGGTTGTCCTGATTTTTCGGCCCATTCAACACCACTCCCAGCACTGGAATGTCATAGCGGCGTAGTTGCTCTAATGACAGCAAGGTATGGTTAATCGTCCCCAGGGTACTCCGGCTGACTAGGCAAACCGGGACTTGAAACTGACAGATGAGGTCAATCATGTAGTCTTGCGAGTTTAGCGGTACCATCAAACCGCCTGCCCCTTCGATGATCAGGTGGGAGGTGGTCACTGTGGGACATTGAAAATCGGAGAGGGCGATCGCCACCCCATCAATGGCGGCGGCGGCATGGGGGGACAGAGGTTGGGACAGGCGAAACTGTTCGGGCAGAAAATGAGAGGGGGGAAGTTGGGTGAGCGATCGCACCCGTTCCGTATCGGTCATTGGCTCACAGCCAGACTGCACAGGTTTCCAATAGGTTGCCCCCAATCCAAGGGTAAAGATGGCTGACACAATGGTTTTACCCACATCCGTATCGGTTCCAGTAATAAAAATAGTCGGTGGAAACATAATTTTCCGTTACGTAACTTTAGCGTCACATCATTTCTCGTTAAAGTAATGGCATTTATTTTAGTCTAGTAATCAAAAGATAGATGATCTGATACTGAACTTTTACTTGTTTCTTGGAACTAGAACCCAGCGAGGGATTTTGGTTGGCAGGTTGCCATTGCCGTAACAATTGCCGTAGTTGTGGGGATGTGAGTTGAACATTTGCCCGACCCATGCCTGCACCAATGGCTTTCAAGCTATGAAAAAAGGCAGCAGCGTTATCGTAATAGGTGGGATACCATTCTGTTTGGACTTGCACTTGATAACTGTTGGGCGATCGCTCCAGACGTTGAAGCAATAACGCAGGATTAGGCAATGGATGAGCTGTAAACGGCAGATTTAATCGACGGCATTGCTGCCGCCATTCGGGAAAACTTTCATGGCCAGGGAATGATAATAGCAATCGTCCTCCTAGTTGAAGTCGGTCTAGCAATCGTTGAAGTGTGTGTTCGATCTGTTGGAACCATTGGACGACGAAACCACCCACAATCAGGCTATAGAAAGAGGGTTTAGCTGGAAGCATTTCAGCATTGCAAGGATGAAAGAAAAACTGTGTGCGTTGATGTTGGTGATTCAATCCTGGATTCGACGTGATTGCTTTTATTTTGGGTTGGAGGCGATCGCGACAAAACAGCACCATTGCCTCAGATAAATCCGTGATGTAATAATCTCGACCTTGCAACTGCTTGGACAGGGGTTGAGGAGACGCAAGGCGATCGAACAATAATTCTGTGATAAACCCAGTTCCGCACCCCATTTCTAATAGGGGGCCGGATGGCAAAGAATCTTGCAACAAGGAATCATCCAAGAGATGAAGAAGGCGCTGGGCACAATCTCGTTGTAGATGAGCTTGGGCATGATAGGTCGCGGTGGATTGTCCGAAGTTGGCAGCAATACGATCGCTATCCACCCAAGCCGTTGAATCCTGGGTTTTGATCTCACTGATTGACGTGAGGCTGGGCCAAAGGACTGGAGGTGGTAACTCAGTTTGCTGGGACTGAATCGTTAATTCGGGTAAGGTGGAATCAGTAGAATTCACAGGTAGAGACTAAGGGATACATTAGAAGCCATCACAGAACAGTGAAGGTAGGCAAGGCCCAGCATTGATCCGGATGGCTGAAGGGCAGCGCATGTCCGGCTTCTGGAATACTCACCCAGCGGGAGGTGGCCACTGCACTCGCTAGTGTAGCACCTTGGGCCATGGGGACAATTCTGTCGCCCTCGCCGTGGATCACCCACACCGTGTCCAGATGCCGTAAGGCTTCAATTTTGGGCGATTGTTGCGTCAAATCGACCTCACCCAGTCGTGTTAAGTCCTGTTGCAGTAACGGATAATTGGCATCGACCCAATGATTGGTATGGACAAGCCCTTTGGGCTGTTTTGTTTGGGGAAGATCACAGTTGTGCCAAAAGGTTGGGAGAACCTCGTGGGGATGGGTGCGAAAGCGATCGCCCATGAGTCGGAGGGTGAGGCGCGATCGCCGCTGCAATCGTGGGTCTATGGGATGAAAATCAAGGAAACTATTAAAAATTACCACAATATCTGAGGCAGCAATAGTTGCTACGGGACACAGATGTAAACCAAAGGAGTGGAGGAGCAAGATATAGGGGCGATCGCCAGAAAATTGCGGGGTATGGGATGGTCCAAAATATCCCCGATCAAAACACTTGAATGAGTACTGTTTAGTCTGGAAATATTCTTGCCAATCAGCCCAGCAATGCTGATCAAGGCCCCAGCCATGATAGGCAATGATGCAACCCATTGATGCCTCGCCCTAACCCAATGGGATTAATCTTGTTGGTGGGAAAATTGGTAGGCTCCGATGCCTGCCAGCGCAATCCCGACCGCTAGCAGCAGCAGAAGGCTCAGCCAAGGAAATTGGGATAGGGGCAGATAAACCACCGATCGCAGGGCTGTCGTCACATAGGTGAGGGGTAAGCAGTAAACAACGAGCTTGAGCACCAACGGCAGGGTGGTGGGATCAAAGAATGTTCCTCCCAGAAAAGACATCGGCACAATCAAAAAATTGTTGAGCAATCCCACACTTTCGATTGATTTCACATTGAGGCCCGCGATCACGCCGATCCCCGCAAAGATGGAACAGTTGAGCACTAAAACCAGCAAAAATAAGGGATGGAGAAAGGTGATTTTTTGCGTCACAATCGTGGCAATCACTAAGACTGAGGCGGAAGTCATCAGACCTCGCACGACACCAGCCATCATCTTGCCCAAAAATAATGAGAGGGGATGAACCGGGAGTAATAAAATCTCTTCAAAGGTTTTGCTATAAAGGCGCTCGCCACAAATCGAAAATGTTGTCCCCCCAAAACTGATGGTCATGGACGAGAGGGCAATCATCCCTGGCAAGATAAACTGAAGATAACTATCACCCTCCGTAAATGGAAGGTCACTGCCGTCAATGGCGCTGCCCAAGCCCAAACCAAAGGCCAAAATATAAATTAATGGGGAGACGAGGCCAGAGGCAGCAACTTGGCGAATGCGCGATCGCAAATCCAGCCAATCGCCCCAAAAGACCGTGAGGCTATCCATCACAATTTGACGAGCCGTCTTGATGGAGGGGCGTACACCCAAGTCAGACATCGCTTGGGCAGAAGTAGAGAGTTGAGGGATCACAGCTTTACTGGGTAAGAATTTTTACTAATGAAAGGTTGAATCAACTCGGATCAGCCATATCCTGACTGGACAGCGGCAAGAAAACTGTCCAAAAATATGTCATCAAAGTTACCTTTGAGCTAGGTTGAGTTCGATCCGTTATTATCCTAATTGTTACATTTCTTGAGCACAGCGTACGATAGGAATTGATCATGTCCTTGGTCTGGCTGTTGCGCCGTATCATCGGACTAGAATCATCTGCAACTGTCTTTTCGCCCAGGTTAGCCATCTGTATTTGACCTATGAAACGTAGACCTCGCTCATCGTCCTCCCTCAGTCGCTATGGCGATCGCTATCCGAACGATCGCCCCAACGACCCCTCTAATGATGATCGCTATACCGATGAGCGTTATGGCGATGATCGCTATGATGACCGTTATCCTGATGACCGTTACCCCGATGACCAATATGGCGATCGCCCCCCAAAACGACCGGCCCGATCCTCCGCTGGCTCCATTTTGAATTCCACCACTTTAGCCATCCTTGGCGCAGTCTTAATTCTTGGCATTGGCATGGGTGCTTTCTTTGGCTACAGCGCCAACAGCTCATCCGGCGGCAGCATTGATACCAGGGTAGAAATTGATGCCAGTGTACCCAATGCTCAACTCTGTTCCCAGTACGGAGCTGGGGCGATCGCCGTGGACCTGCGGGCATTTGTCACTCTTAGCCCGTTCAAAGTGTTTATTTCCCAACCACTAATGCAACCGGGCTGCGTTTTGAGGCGGAACAACTGGCGGGTTTTGCGCAGTCGTGACATCATCAACGACAAAGAAGAACGGGAATGCAAACAGCGCATGAATACCTTTGGGTTCACGGGGGATGTAGACAAAGGTATTGAGGGAGATGCCAAAGTAGATTGCGTTTATGCCAACGATGCCGCTCGCAACTTGTTTTTGACGGGTGGGGGCTTAGGCATTGGGGCTGATGCAGACCAATTCTAAAGTTCGTCCAAAAATCCGTCACCCAATCCGTCACCCACTCCGTCACCCAATCCGTCACCCAATGCACCACTGGGCGGGATCAAAATCCAAGAGCGAGGGCAAAATTTGATCGGCGAATTGAAACAGATCCCGGTCCATCGTCGGATCGGGAACCACGATCACCGTCATCCCTGCCTGTTTCGCGGCCAACACCCCCGCAGGGGAATCCTCAAACACCAAGCATTGGTTTGGCCCAACTCCCAACCGCTCAGCCGTCAGCAGAAAAATATCGGGGGCAGGCTTTCCCTGGGCGATCGCCGGATCATCCCCTGTCACCACACACTCAAATAATGCCAGCCATTCCTGATGGCGACTCATTTTCAGTTGTAATCGAGCCGCCGAAGAACTGGTGGCGATCGCTTGAGCGATCCCCCGTTGGTACAGTTGGAGCGTCAGTTCTTTTGCACCGGGCAAGGGTTGACAAGAGGGATATAGGTCGGTGATCAGGCGATCGCGTTCCGCCATGTACGCTTCCACCGACATCGGTAACTGTAAGCGGTCAATCAGAATTTGCATAGACTGGCGGGCTGGGCGACCAATCATTGCATGATGAATCTCGCGGGTGAAGGTTTTGCCATAACGGGCAGCGATCGCGCTATTCACCTGCACATGGAGCGTCTCCGTATTCAGCAGTAATCCGTCACAGTCGTAAATCAGATGGGTAATAGCCATGAGTGGAAGTAGGGTCTATCGTACAATTTTCGACTAACCGTCACTAGATTGAAAACCCCGATTTCTCTAAGAAACCGGGGTTCTGGGCTATAGCTTACTCTTAAATTAGGGCTGTTGTGGCCGCACTTGTGACGATAGTTGTGACGATAGTTGTGTTATGCCGCGACCAAACTGGGATGAAGGGTCAAAATGTCCACCCCCTCCCGCGTGACGGCAACCGTATGCTCAAACTGGGCCGAGAGCTTCCGGTCTTTCGTCAACGCCGTCCACTTGTCCGCCATCACCTCCACTTCATAGGTGCCTTCATTAATCATCGGCTCAATCGTGAAGACCATTCCAGGACGCAATTTTTTGCCCTTGCCTCGGATACCGTAGTGGGGAATCTGAGGCGCAGTATGAAAGGTGCGGCCCACGCCATGCCCGACAAAATCACGTACGACGGAAAAGCCCTGGGCTTCAGCATATTCTTGGATCGCCGCCCCAATGTCGCCCACCTTCCCCCCCGGCTTGACCGCTTTGATCCCCAACATCATCGATTCTTCGGTCACTTCCACCAACTTTTTCGCCAACGGCGATGGAGTCCCCACAAAAAAGGTCCGGGACGTGTCACCGTGAAACCCATCCACAATCGGAGTCACATCAATGTTGATGATATCTCCCTCTTCGAGAATCTCAGTGGCCTTGGGAATACCGTGGCACACCACCTCATTAATGCTGGTGCAGATAGACTTGGGAAAGCCGTGGTAGCCCAAGGGCGCACTTTTGTACCCCCGCTCCTGGGTCCACGCTTCAGCGGCATCGTCTAATTCCAGGGTACTCACCCCCGGCTTCACCATTGGCTCCAAATATTCCAACAACTGCGCGGCAACCTGTCCGGCATAGCGCATTTTTTCAATTTCTTTTTGCGAAAGACATACGATCCGTTCAGTGTTCATAGCGTATCCCGTGGCGTGAGCTGTCCGTTTGTATTCTACTGCACCGCTATGCGTTGTGTCTTGGGGTGATGGGGGTGGGGTGATGGGGGTGGGGAGGTGGGGAGGTGGGGTAGGGTCTTATCGGGAAAAGTATGGGTTGGTCTCAGCAACAATTATTCTTGCTGTCGGGTTTGTTCGGGGACACCAACGGGGGACACACCTGCGATCGCCCTCAAGTTCTGACACCGAAGTAGTTCTGTGAACTCCAGAGCCGATCGCCGCTCTAGCTGAGCTACCGACTCGATTCCATCCAGAAGATGACGGGCAGCCTCCGGTTGATAATACCCTCGGCGCTGGGCAATTTTGATCGCCATTTCATCCGCTTCTAGTTCGATGGCAGTGTTGTGGTGCGATCGCCAAATTCGGGTCGCAGCCAGCGCCGTCAGTCCCGCCGCCACTACCACGCCCACCGCATCCCCTTGGCCAAACTCGATCGTCGCCCCAATGAGTCCCGTGACCACCATGCCCCGATTGAGGTCAACCTTAAACCAACGCACCGCCAAATTCCAACTGACGACCCGCAGCAGCAGCAAGTCCCGTTGGGCCAGGGGCATTTGGCACCATAGATCTAAATTGAGAAAAATATTCCGTGCGCCCCGTTGCCAAGGTAATGGCAATGGGGCATCAATGACTATCGCCTGCTCCGGTCGATGCACCAAACGGCAGAACATTCGCCCCGACGCAGGCATTAATTCCTGTAAGCGCCCTAATTCATCATCAACCTTTGACATGGCAATCTCTAACACCCACGCTCAAGTGACTAGCCAAGTTACCCACCAAGGTCAAGGATTTAGCAATTGTAAGCTAGGGGGGAGGATGGCGATCGCCTCATCCAGCGCAGTCTGTCCCGCCTCCGTCGCCGCAATCAACAGCAGCAGGACTTGGTCTCCCTCCTGTCGGGCAAAAATACTCCCGGATAGTGGCTGTGCTCCACGGGTTGTCACCCGTCCTTGCCAATTCACTTTAATGCCACTCTGAGTCGGTTGAAACTCTTTAGTAATAAAACCTTCCCCCTGCTGAAAGGTTTCACGAGCCAATCGGGCCAATGCCGCATCCGTCAACTGCGCTTCAGGGTCAAAGGTGGGCACAATCACCACTGTATAGGCCAGACTGCCATCAGGGGCTTCAACCACAGTAGTATTGGCAACACTATAGGCTTGATAGCCCTCTAGCAAGGCCATTTCGTACTGCCCTGACGGGTCCGTGAAAAGAGTGGGAGCGATCGCCCCTGGTTCTTGAGCCTGAGCCACAGCAGAACCAAAGCTTCCTATTACCGATGAACTGCTTGGCCCAGAAGAACCGGGCGCTAAGAGATCCGATGCTGGGGGACTGGGCGCTGAGGAGCCAGAAAAAGACGGATTGACTACTGGCAGTAGCCCCAACCCTACCGTGGCTAACAATGCGGTCAAAAGAATACCCCAAAACCACTGCCCTTGTCGTCTCATGCTGCCCTCCGGATTCAATCGGTCTATCATCCCGAAGTTTACCCCAAGACTGGGAACTTGACGGACTTCTAAGGATGATTCGTGATGAAGATTTCTATCGCTAAATCGGGATAAGGCAGGACTTAGCCTTAAGCAGGGCCAACGCCCCACTCTGTCTCCTACTTTTTGATCAAGGATAGGTCTAGATCACCAAAGTTTGTCACAAAAGCCACATTGAGCATCTCCAGCGCATTCACCAACCACTGTACGGCTCCCCGTTCAGAGTATTCATAGTGATTAAACAGAATGGAAAAGCGACGTTCAAGATAAGGCCGCACCTTACTGCAAAACAACACGAGGCGGAGGAGTAACCCTGTAGTCAGAACTGGACCCAAATTGGTCACGAGGTCAATAAACACAAAGTGCTGGGGCGATTTGCCATTATCGACCACCAGAAAATTTAATAGCTGGCTACAAGTTCGTACAATCAAAAAATCGTTGACGGGTTTCGAGGCGCTATCAGGCAGAATCAGTTGGAGCTGCTTATGTAGTTGATTGTTGAACTGGCGCTGACCATAAGTGGGATCGACCCCTGTGACGATGTACTGATACAGATTGTCCTTGAAGGACGCAAAGGTCTGAGTCTGACGGGTATGGAGAATAAAGCCATTGGCGACATCGCGATAAGTTCGGCCACCAATAGCATTGCCAGAGTAATGGCGAATCGCCCGGTAGAGGTTGCGATCATCCAACAAGGTGGGGTTAGGGACAGGCTGAATGAGCCGATGGGGTTTGTCTGTCGATCCTTGTCGCTGGATTTGTGCTCGACGAGCGTGGTAAGTAATGTAGCGAGACAAGTCGAGTTCTAGCCGCTGCTGTGCCCGTGATTGAATCCGCTGCACCGTGTTTTGCTGGTCCTGAGTGCTCCGATCGTCTAGCAAGCAATGCTGATATAGGTAGGGGTAGCGCTGGATCAGTTTCCCTAATGCGTGATGTTCGCTAGTAGGCTGAGTGGCTTTTGAGGCTCCTTGACCATAGTCTTCGACCGACTGGCTCAGAACTTGGGCTAAGCGACGCAGGGTCGCGTACTGATGGGTTTGCCGAAAGCCTTTGACCAGGGATTGGAGCTTGGCAGACGACAGCGATCGCCGATAGGAAAATCCCACCGGGGCATCTGGAACCGACTCGAACAACTCGATCAGCAGCGGAATAGATAATTGAAGCTGGGGTCTGGATTGCCAACGGTTGATGAGAATGTGGCAGCAGCGATTCAGCAGGTGGGGAAAGGTCTCCTTAGCTAGGGGGGAGGCCAGAATTGATGCTAGGGCGCTAGAGACCGCTGCGTCCGGATACCGTCCACCCTCTAAAAAGAGCGATCGGAAGCGCTGAGTCATCTGCTCAGGGGGTTCCCGATCAATCCAATACAGCAGGTGGTCATAAATGACCTGCTGCTGAGAAGCGATGCTCATTTGATGGTCAACTACGGTATCCACGGCGCTTGCTCCTTAAGCCCAAGACTGAAATGACCTACGGCGAAACAGCCAGCCAGTACCCCAATGATTGTACAGGCAAATTGAACATTGGACACCCAATGTTCTTAAACCTGGTTCATTATTCATCGTTCCAGCGCAAAGATCCTGCAACTTAGCAAAGTCTATCAGCTAGTTACAAGACATAGAAGACCCATGTACCTATTGTTACTCTTCTTTCCTACATTATACTGTGATTGTTATCACGACATTACAGATTTTTGATACAGTCAGTCTTGAGCTTCATCGCAAGTTCAAATTCTCAAACTGAGGTATCCCTGACATGAGTATGTCTCTGGCTTTGGCGATGCTCTCGTCCCTGGTGGAGGGGAGAGATCTGAATGTTTTGGCTGATTCCAACGACCCGTCATTGAGCGTGACTGGAATCAGCACGGATAGTCGTACCCTGGAACTCGGAAATCTGTTTGTCGCACTGGAAGGAGAGAGTTTTGATGGTCATGGGTTTGTTGAGATGGCAGAACAACGGGGGGCGATCGCGGCACTAGTTCATCGTTCTCTCGATCATCTAGAGTCCCTATCGATTCCCGTGATTCACGTCCAAAACACCTTGGCCGCATATCAGGCGATCGCCCGTTACTGGCGGCAACAATTCCAGCAGCCCGTGATTGCGATTACGGGGTCCGTTGGTAAAACCACGACGAAGGAACTGCTGGCGGCGGTACTATCAACTCAGGGCCAAGTCCTCAAAACTCAGGCCAACTATAACAATGAGATCGGAGTACCCAAAACCCTGCTCCAGTTAGGTGCTCACCACGACTATGCTGTGATTGAAATGGGGATGCGTGGTCCGGGGGAAATTGCAGAACTAACCCAGATTGCGATCCCGGACATTGCCCTGATTACGAACGTTGGGACTGCTCATATTGGTCGACTGGGATCAGAAGCGGCGATCGCCCAAGCCAAATGTGAATTGCTGGAACATCTTCCCAGCCACGGGACCGCTGTCCTCAACCACGACAACCCTCGCCTGCTCAAAACCGCTGCTACTGTATGGCACGGCACGGTCCTAACCTACGGGCTAGAGGGGGGAGACGTTCGGGGGACCTTCGATCCAACAACGCCCGACCAACTGGTGGTGGAGGGTCTCACCGCTGTCCCGATGATCGTTCCCTTACCCCTGCCGGGACGCCACAATGCTCTCAACTACTTGGGCACTCTCGCGGTAGCCTCGGCGTTGAAGTTGGACTTGAGCCATTTGGCCAAGGGACTTGAGGTGACATTACCCACTGGTCGGGCACAACGTTATGCCCTGCCTAACGATGTAGTGATTCTAGACGAAACTTATAATGCAGGGGTTGAGTCCATGATCGCAGCCCTGCACCTCCTAAAAGACACCCCCGGACAACGCCACTTTGCGGTCCTCGGTACGATGAAAGAATTGGGTGAGTGGTCAGTGGATCTGCACCGCCGGATTGGTCAGGTTGCCCATGCCCTGCAATTAGAGGGACTGGTCACGTTAGCGGATCCGGCGGAGCAAGCGGCACTCCTCGCTGGAGCAACTTCTGTGCCTACCTATCCCTGTGCTACGGCTGAGGCGGTGGTCGATACCTTAGCCAACCTGATTCAACCGGGCGATCGCATTTTGTTCAAGGCATCCCGATCAGTCGGTCTAGAGCAAGTGATGACGCAATTTCAACAATATTGGGCACACTTTAATGGAGTAGAGCCAGATGTAAGTTGAATCAACTAACTTTTGCATCAACACTAAATTAAACTTAATGTTATATTAACCAGGTTCTCGTACTTGTGAGAACACTCCTAGAAGTGTGGCGTGCGTCTTTGAACTCTATTCTTTGTCACTGAACTCTATTCTTTGTCACTATTTAAGCAAGTGAACGATTCAAATGAGGGGCAAGTCAGAGTTACGGACCCGATCGCATCGGGGTCACCCCGTATAGGGCAACCTCATAGACGACCAAGAGTCATCCCAGGTCCACACTGGATTAAGTTGCTTGATGTTGAATTAGCCTTTACCTTTTAAACCCGTTTAAACCTGTGCCCGATGTAGGATAGCTCCTATACTATCTTGCAGTTCTAGTTCTTACCACGATGCTCTATCTCGCTAAGCTGCAAACCATAGACATAACTCGTGATGTTTCCCTAGTCTCGCTAGTGTACCAGACATCAGAGAATAGCTGGGATCTAGTCCCAACCTCTGTCGCAGCATCAGTAGAGAAACAACTGACTGAGTTTCTTACTACTGATCCAGAACACCTTGATGGCGGCTTGTTGGCGGGGGGAGTGATTCTCGCTGAAATTTCTGAATCGGGCCAAGTCAAGTCAGTTCACAATGCAACCCCCTGGTTTGTGGTGCTAATAGAACAGTACTTATCCCGGAACCTTACACCAGAATTCCTAGTGCTGGAAGCGAAACGAGCCGAGGAATGGCGGCAGTTTCTCACCTTGCAAAATCAAGACGTTGTGCGCCGTTCCTTGGAGGTGGAAACCCGCCGTGAACAAATTCAAGAGTTGGAAAGAGGGCTTGAAGACAAACGCATCAAGTTGAAGGCAATGCAAGAGGAGTTAGCCGCAGAGCGAGCAGCGTTACAACGACAGCGACAAGCACTGGATTCTGATTTGCAAACATTGGATGACTAACGACAAGAATTGCCACCAGAGCCATGCCCCAACCGCAATGCTCCAAGTTTTTACAGTACTGCGAAGGGTCGAGTTAGTTTTTATGGCTATGCAGGGATTGCATCAGATAATGCTGAGGTCCGATGTGCGGTGGTTAGGGCGATCGCCAAGTTTGGTAGATCTGGGGTCTAGAGACCACCCAGACTTGGGGGATTTAGGGGCCTGATTCTCGTCACGTCAGTGACCTTGCGCCTCGTCTTGCTTTTGTTGCTTTTGCCACTGAGTCAAGTCTGCAATTGAGATATGCTGGGTTTCTACCATAGATTCTTCACCCCGCCTGGACAGTTGTGGATCGGTGGTAAAGACGGCACACCTAATGAGATCATCCTCCAGATGCCAATACTGACAGAAGGTTTGCTTCAGGTTCAAGACTTGCTCAAACACTTTGTTGCGATGTTTATTGCGTCGCTTTCGCTTTGTGCCACCGTGGGCATCAAGATCAATATACTTGGTTTCAATCAGGCATATCTGATGATTCGCCGCGAGGTAGACGAAATCACATTTTCCTTTGTTGGTATACCCCCCATAAGGGGGTTTCTCAAAAAGTAATAACTCCTGACAATAAGGGAAGATATGATGGATATTTAAAAATAAGTAAGCTTGTAGCAACAATTCGTTATCGTACGGAAAGCAAACAACACCCTCAAAAAATCGTTGAATGTCGGTGTGTGCTTCCGGTTGAACTGACTTACAGTATTTCGTGAAGGCTACTAAGGGAGCGTTTGGTAACACGGTCACATCTCTACCTGACTAAGGATTGCCCGTATCCGATTGTATCCGAAAAGAGTAAGGATAGCAACGTATTTCCCTCAAAAAATATAGATCGGCTCAATGTTAAGCGCGATCGCTACTGGGGATCGTATCGAGGTGTTACACTTGACCAGAATCTTGAGCCAGGATCTTGAGCCAGAATCTTGAGCCTGATGCAAAGCAGTGATGCGAGACGCAAAACATGGAATAAAGTTTTGTTACTCTGGCAAATTTGTTAGAACCGTCACTAAGCCAAAATTGTGGTTGTAGTATCATAGGAAGATAACAGAGGAATGCTAGTGCATATGAATTGAGATAATCCGCTATCCTGTCTCGTCGTCTTACCGTATTACATTCAACTATCTTCAAATCAATCTGTATGGATTCTGACAGTCAGTCCGATAAACCTCCTCAAGAGCACTTTTCTGGATTTACCCACTTACTGGGCATGGTCATTGCCTTTGTGACTCTTGCGACTCCGATCATCTCTATCATCCTCTTTTCAAGCCCTTCTAGCCAGTATGAGCCTCTAGCTTCGTCTCGTCGGTCGGGTGCTCATATGGGATTTCCAGCCACAGTTGCTCATGATCAGGACTAGCGTTTGTCAGTTGAGCCAGAGTATGCAACCAACCGAGGTTCTCGTGAATGGGCGATCGCGTGGCTGCTGTGTCTCTGGTCAACCGAAATCGTCGCCGTCCATCCTTAGTACTGTTAGCTTAGGGTTCAAAGAGGCGCATTATCTCCTATTCTGATATTAGTACTCTGTCCAGAAACAACTGAGGGTAAAACTCATTAGAGACTTTACCCCCAAAAAAGCTTGACACAATACTAGTGGTTATTTCAGTTATTCTGACTGCTTGTCTATCTCAGAAGCTGGAGAGCCAACTTATGGTAATGAATTCGGAGAAAAATCGTGGACCTATCACTGATTCACCCTCAGCCCGACCCTGGGATCATTAATGTACTCATCGAAATTCCGGGGGGCAGCAAAAACAAGTACGAGTTTGATAAGGATCTTGGAGCGTTTGCCCTCGACCGGGTGCTGTACGCCTCTGTGCAATATCCCTACGATTACGGCTTTATCCCCAATACCCTTGCAGACGACGGTGATCCTCTTGATGGCATGGTCATTATGGATCAGCCCACGTTCCCCGGATGTGTCATTGCGGCACGTCCACTGGGAATGTTGGAAATGATTGATGGGGGCGATCGCGACGAAAAGATTCTTTGTGTTCCAGCTAAAGATCCTCGCTACACCGAGGTGAAAACCCTGCAAGACCTTGCCCCCCACCGCTTAGATGAAATTGCCGAATTTTTCAGAACCTACAAGAACCTAGAAAAGAAGGTGACTGAAATCGGGGATTGGAAAGGGCTAGATGCAGTTAATCCCTTGATAGAGAAGTGCATTGCAGCGGCGAAAAGTTAGTTTGATCCCACTCACTGTCACCCTCGAGTCTAGTGTCGCCTAAAGACTCCGTAATAGCTCCCATTCTCTATGTTAGAGTGGGAGCTATTCTAGTGAGTGTATCTCAATAGGCATGCTTCAATAGGTGTGTCTCAACGTTCCAGGGTTTCATCTTCACAATGGTTTTGCGATCGACAATCGCTTCTAGCTCAGCTAACTGTTCCGGACTTACCGATCCATCCCCTGAAATTTAAGCTTGATTAACAGCTTAAGATTGGATCATCCTTGCTCGTTTACTGGGTGATTTGGGCATTCTTAAGTTAACTTAGGGGCAGACCGGTTAGAGTCTCCATCTTAGTTGGAGTGGGCAGTGATCAATATGATCCAGATTGGCTTGGGTAATTGCAGAAACTATAGACAGTCATCACAGCTTTTAGATGATGCTTAATAAAGACGTTTAAAATTGCAGCAGAGCAACGTAGTAGGAGTGGACTCACCGTTGAATACGATTCCAGGGCCAATGAGCAATCAAGAGACCCCCCCAGCCTTCACCGTGAAATTCTGGGGGGTCAGAGGGCACATTCCCACTGCAAGTCCCATGACCAACCACTACGGTGGCAACACTCCTTGTGTAGAGCTATTGGTTGCCGGGAAACGCCTCATCTTTGATGGTGGGACCGGGTTACACCTCCTGGGTGAAGAGTTACACACGCACCACGATGATGCGGCCACCGAAACCTACATCTTCTTTACCCAAACCCAGACCGATCGGATTCAAGGTTTTCCATTCTTTCGTCCTGCCTTCCAAGACAATAAACGCTTCCATATCTGTGGGCCTCAATCCAGCAACGGCGCATCCATCAAACACGCTCTGGCCGACCAAATGCTGCGCCCCAGATCTCAAGTTCCCTTTCACAAGATGAAAGCAGACTTAGCGTTCAAGAATATCGCTCCAGGCAGTTGTCTGACCCTAGATGATGTCACCGTTGAAACCATTACATTGAACAGCGTTAACTCTGCCCTAGGATACCGCGTAACGTGGAACGGTTGTACGGTTGTGTATGCCACTGATAGCTATGGGGCCAAATCGTCTCAGGGTTTACAGCGCTTGGCTCAAAATGCGGATCTGCTCATTTTTGATGCCGTTCAGTCTCACGAAAGCTGCTTTGACTCGAATGGCCACAGAGATTTGAGAAACTTATCGATCTGGAAGCAACGCCTTGATGCCACTTTGCAGGCAGATATTAAGCGTGGGGTGATGTTCTACCATAATCCGACCCATGACGATGATTTCCTCCAGCAAGTTGAACGTGAGCTGCAATCCCTATTCCCCAATGTTGAAATGGCCCGTGAACGCCTTGAGTTGAGTATCAGTTAGGAGCAGCATTAGTCCGAACGGTAGGATTCAGTTTCTAGAAGAGCAACGTTGGATTGACCAATGGTTGAGCCTCTCATCGTATCCCAAATCTTTACAGGGAGTCCCTGGGGATTTAACCTGTCCTTTACGTTGATACGGTATCCTTCAGCAGAGCAATCAGAAACGTAGCATTTCTATAGAGTGTGAGGACTGAATATGATTTTCAAGTCGCGGACAGCGCACCTGGCCACAGCGGCATCCCTGGCACTGTTGTTAGGGGGTTTGACAGCTTGTACTGGAGAGACAACTACGACATCTGCAACGGATTCGGGGATAGAGGGAGATGTGTTGATTGACGGGTCTAGCACCGTTTTCCCCATCTCAGAAGCAATGGCCGAGGAGTTCAATAATGAAAATCCGGGTGTAAACGTAACGGTGAATCTCTCTGGTTCTGGTGGGGGGTTCAAGAAGTTTTGTGCGGATGAAACGGATATTTCCAACGCATCCCGTCCAATGAAGGATAGTGAGGCTGAAACTTGTGCCGAGGCAGGCATTGAATTTATTGAAATTCCTGTCGCTTATGATGGTCTGACCGTTGTAGTCAATCCTGAGAATGACTGGGCACAGTGCTTAACCATTGAGCATCTCAACACGATGTGGTCGCCAGAAGCTGAAACTAGTGGTGTAACGAACTGGAACCAAGTTGACCCTGGGTTCCCAGATCAGCCATTGAATCTGTTTGGGCCGGGGGCCGATTCGGGAACGTTTGACTACTTCACTGAAGCCGTTAACGGTGACGGAGGGGTGAGTCGGGGGGATTACCAAGCGAGTGAAGATGACAACTTGATTGTCAATGGGGTGCAGTCTGAGATCGGTGGTCTTGGCTACTTTGGCTACGCTTACTACGAAGAGAATAGTGCCTCCTTGAAATCGGTTCAAATCGAGAATGCAGATGGCAATTGTGTTGCACCGACCTCTGAAACGATTGCAGATGGGTCTTATAATCCCATGTCTCGGCCTCTGTTCTTCTATGTGAAGCTATCTTCCTATGAGGAGAAGCCCCAGGTGAAGGCATTTGCTGATTACATGATCGACCCAGCTAACAGTGGTTTGATTGCAGAGGTTGGCTATATTGCCTTACCTAGTGACGACATTGCTGCTTCTCAAGCGCGTTTAGCAAACAAGACAACGGGTAAAGCATCCGAGTAGTCTTTGTGATTTATAGTTGGCTCAGGGGATGGTCTGAATCCCTTGGGCTTTTCTTTTGTTAAGCCTCATTTAGCTGTGCTGCTCGTAATTATGTTAAATTATGTTGAGGATATTTGAATGACCGCAGAGTTGCCGTTGCAAGAGGCATCGTCGGTGCAGTGGAATCCAAAACGCGATCGCGCCAAGCTCGTGCAAATGGGAGTCAAAATTACCACCGGAGCGTTCGCCGCTGTGTCGATTTTGACCACCATCGGGATCATTGGCACGCTCATCGTTGAAACCGCTGCGTTTTTCTCCGAAGTACCGATTCAGAAATTTTTGACCGACACCAAGTGGACTCCCCTGTTCTCCACACAACAGTTTGGGATCTTTGTTTTGGTCAGCGCTACGGTGATGATTGCCTTCCTTTCCATCCTGGTGGCGTTACCGTTGGGCTTGTTGTCAGCTATCTGTCTGAGTGAGTATGCTAGCCCCAAGATTCGGCAGATTCTCAAACCCATTTTGGAAGTGTTGGCGGGTGTACCAACCGTTGTTTATGGCTTTTTTGCCCTATTGACCGTAACACCAGTCTTGCAATTCATCGTTGAAAGGTTGCAGATTATCCTGCCCTTTGTGCCTGACCTAAAAATTTTTAATGCCCTCAGTGCTGCATTGGTGATGGGGATTATGATTACACCGATGGTGGCCTCTCTGAGTGAAGACGCTATCTATGCTGTTCCTCAGCGCCTTAGGGATGGAGCCTACGCCCTGGGCGCGACCAAGCGAGAGACGGTCACGGCAGTGGTTCTACCTGCGGCCTTATCTGGTATTGTGTCCTCCAGTATTTTGGCAATTTCTCGCGCGGTCGGTGAGACAATGATTGTGGCTCTGGCGGCAGGTGCTAACCCAACCCTTGGCTTCAACCCGTTCAATTCGGTCATGACGATGACCGCGTTCATTGCCAACACGGTGAAGGGGGAAGCGCCCCACGGCACAACGGCATACTTTACTCTGTATGCCGTTGGAACCACTCTATTTCTGATGACATTAGCATTAAATATCTTCAGCTTCTGGTTTGTGCGGCGCTTCCGTGAGAAATACGACTAAAACGATACCCAAGGTTAGGGTAGACGAATTTATTGTTCTTGAAGTTGATGAAGACTAGCTGTTGAGCGGAGTGACAGAGCGATGGATGTCAAAGAGTCTACGGGTGAAATGGAGCAGTCGCCTGTATTTGTACAAAATTTGTCAGGACGGTATCGGCTGGATGCCATCTTTGAGTTTGCCACTTGGACCGCTATGGCGATCGCCATTGCAGTTTTGGCTTGGTTAATTATTTCCGTCTTAATGGATGGTCTGGGAACATTAGACTGGCAATTTATTACGAGCTTCCCCTCCCGTAGACCGGAAAGAGCGGGAATCTTACCTGCTTTGCAGGGGACTATTTTATTGATGGTTGTGGTCGCAACTTTCTCCTTTCCCCTAGGGGTCGGGGCAGCGATTTATCTAGAAGAGTTTGCTACCGATAATTGGTTTACCCGTGTGGTGGAGATCTTAATCGGTAACTTGGCTGGGGTTCCCTCCATCATCTATGGGTTGTTGGGGTTGACGGTCTTCCTGCGGTTGCTTTCCGCTATGACGCAGGGGCCAACCATCTTATCCGGCGGTCTCACCCTGACCCTGCTTATTTTGCCCGTTGTGATTGTGGCAACCCGTGAATCGTTGAGAGCTGTGCCCGATAGTACGAGGCTAGCTGGTTTTGCATTGGGCGCTAACCGCTGGCAGGTGGTGTGGAGTCATGTGCTGCCTGCTGCTTTGCCTGGAGTGATGACAGGGATGATTTTGGCTCTTTCACGAGCGATTGGCGATACAGCCACGCTCTTGGTTACGGGGGCGGCTGCGTTCATTCCTTTCTCACCGAATGGTTTTCTAAGTCGCTACACCGCATTACCCATTCAAATTTATAACTGGGCAAGCCGTCCTCAAGCTGAATTTCATGACCTGGCAGCCTCTGGCATTATTGTGCTGATGGCAGTGTTGCTGCTGATGAACACGACAGCGGTGGTGTTGCGGAATAAGTTTCAGCAGCGGTCTTAGGGTGGGGCGATCGCTCCGGGCGATGAGAATCATTCACTTATGTATTTCTTTGACGATTAAGTTAGACCATTTAACTGTGTGTTATTTCGTAGGAGTTTGAGCGCAATCTTATGATTTCTAATTCTGTTTTTGAAGACACGGCCATTGATGTTGCCCTCAAGGCTGAAAATGTCAGCGTCTTCTACGGTTCAACCTTAGCGGTAAAGGACGTTTTTCTAGACATCCCTAGAAACCAAATCGTCGCTTTTATCGGCCCGTCAGGCTGTGGTAAAAGTACCATTTTGCGGTGCTTTAACCGGATGAACGATTTGATTCCGGGTGCCCGTGTGGAGGGGCGGATCACGTTTCACGGGCAGGACATTCACGATCGTTCCATTGACCCGGTGGAACTCCGTCGCCGAGTAGGGCAAGTGTTTCAGCGCCCCAACCCTTTCCCCAAGTCAATCTATGAGAATATTGCCTTTGGCGCTCGGATTAATGGGTATCAGGGCAATATGGATGAGTTGGTGGAAAATTCCCTGCGAGGTGCAGCTCTCTGGGATGAGGTGAAGGATAAGCTGAAGGAGAGTGGCTTATCGTTGTCAGGTGGACAGCAACAGCGCTTGTGTATTGCGCGGGCGATCGCCATCCAACCTGAAGTCATTCTTATGGACGAACCTTGTTCCGCTCTTGACCCAATTTCGACCCTCAAAGTGGAAGAGTTGATGCAACAACTCAAGGAAAGCTACACCATTGTGATTGTGACCCACAACATGCAACAGGCATCACGGGTCTCTGATATGACTGCCTTTTTCAACGCTGAAGCCACTGATGTCGGAGGGAAAATAGGCTACTTAGTTGAGTATGATAAAACCGTCAATATTTTTCAAAACCCTGTACAGCAAGCTACTCAGGAATATGTGACGGGTCGTTTTGGTTAAGGGGCGATCGCGCTTGGATCTCTCAATTTATCCTGGTCTAAAGCTGATCTAAAATTCTGAAACGTTAACAGAACAATAAGAGCTGGTATGCTTCTGGTGTCAGCATGTTACTTTACTAGAAGTCTCCCAGTGCGGGTGTAGTTCAGTGGTAGAACGTTAGCTTCCCAAGCTAAATGTCGTGGGTTCGAGTCCCATCATCCGCTTCTAAAGTGAAACCCTTATAGGCTAAACCTTTTAAAGGTTCTACTAATCTAAACACTACACAGTATCTAGTTCTTATGCCCTAGATGCAGGGTGAAGATTGGTTAAAGTCATCGAATCACCGTGACGATTGCAACTTCGCTTCCGTCATGGTGGCAAGCGGGTTAAATTCTCGATGGGGCTACCTGATACTCCAACTAATCGAGTTGCAGCCGAAAGGAAGGCACAGGAGATTTATCTCGACATCGTTTCCGGCAACTTCGATCCAACATCCCTGCCCAAAATATTACTTCCTCAATGACTCAAGGGACTCGCTCAAAAATAAAATACCTGTTGGGGGGCGGCGGGATCCGCCCGCCGCCCCCCAACATTGGTCTCTTTTTTATTGGCAGATCCCCAACC
>JBFRWC010000287.1:0-4098 GCA_051439365.1 Leptolyngbyaceae cyanobacterium | reverse complement strand
CCACAGCGGAGATAGTCCCCGTAGCTAAAGCCACCCGGAATAATCACCAAATCCAAGTCGGTTATATCCTGTTCTTCGTGCCACACCATTCGCGTCGGCTGGTGTAACAAATCCCGCGTCACCATTGCCGCATCGCGATCGCAATTGGACCCTGGAAATACAATAATACCAATCTGCATGGGGTTTTCCTCCCGGGTAATGTGGATGATTGCATCAGGCTATCCAGCCCATCAAGTCGCAGCTAACTCAAAACGATAGTTTTCAATCACCGGATTGGCCAACAGTTGGTCACACAACTGATCTAATTTTTGTCGAGCTTCAGCCTCATCCCCAGCGGCTACCTCCAGTTCCACATATTTGCCGATGCGAACGTGATCTACACCATCAATCCCCAAATGACCTAAGCCCGACTGAACCGCCGTCCCGGCGGGGTCCAACACCGACGGACGCAACGTGACGTAAATCTGTGCATGATAAGTCTGAACCACGGTGTCCCCCATTCTGAATTTGGTTTAAGGCATGAATTGATGGGCGTGAACCTGTTGTCAGGTCTTTTGTGAGAAAGAGGATACTGCAGTAGGGTGCTGCTAGTGATAGCGTAACGCACCGTCGCTTGGTATTTCTTACCCAAAAATCACCTAAGGCGTGAACCCGATCGTTATTTTACGCCATTAGCGGATGAACCAGAGCAGGGTGGGCAAGGTCAATAAACTTAACAGGGTAGAGAGAACAATGGTCCGGGCTACGCGGGTGCGATCGCCCCCCAGTTCAGTCACCCAAATCAGGGAATTCACTGCCACGGGCATGGCCGATTGAATCACGACCACTTGTAAATCCAGCCCTGTCACCCCCAAGCCAACGGCAATACTGTAGGTAATTAGAGGGGAAACAATTAACCGTAGTCCCGCACCAAAGAGTTCATAGGGACCAAAAATAAACGGGGTGCGAGAGAGCTGAAGGCCCAGCATCAGCAAGGCGATGGGAATGGCACCATCGGCCAGCAGCGCCACTCCCCGCTGCATTGGCACGGGCAGTGGTCCCCACCATTGCAAACTGATGCCAGCGATCGCCGCCCAAAATACGGGGAGTTTCAGGGTGAAGCGTATCCCCGATGTCAACCCTTTCCCGGTCAAGACCACCGGAAACACACTGGCAATCATCAAGCTCGATCCCACCAGGTAAACTACCCCCCGTTCCAGCCCTGCGTCTCCCAATGAGAAGAGGACAAAGGGCAAACCCATATTGCCAACGTTGGCAAAAATGGTGGTAGCAATCAAGCTCTTTCTTTCATCGGGGGAAAACTGGAGGAGCCGACTACAGCCAAGAGCAATCAGATAGAGCAAGCTGGTATTGAGCAGGAAAACCCCAATGATGGCGATCGCATTCCCCAGGGCTAGGGTGGTTTCAGCCAAACTCCGAAGCACGAGGGCAGGCAACAGGGCATAAATACTGAGTCGGGCTAGGGTTTGCTCATCGAGGGGAAAGCGGTGACCCACCACAACCCCCACGAGGGCAACAAGCGCAATGGGTAGCACCGCTGAGAGCAAAATGGCCATATTGTCTGATCGTCATTATTTGATCGCAATTAATAGGCATGGCTGCGCGTCAGCAGCATTTTGACGGTTTGGCCAATCACCTTCACATCGTACCAGATGCTCCACCGTTGTTGATAGCGCAAATCCAAATCGACAATGGCATCAAAGTCGGTGATGGAGGAGCGACCGTTGACTTGCCATTCTCCGGTGAGTCCCGGCTTGACATTGAGTCGTTGCCAGTGGCGATCGCTATATTCGGCCACTTCCTCTGGAGTCGGAGGCCGAGTGCCCACCAGGCTCATGTCACCCCGCAACACATTCCAAAATTGGGGGAATTCATCCAAACTGGTTTTGCGCAAAAAACGGCCTACGCGGGTAATTCTGGGGTCATTTTTGTTTTTGAAAATATGCCCTTGGGCCTCATTGGTGACCGTTGCTTTTAGACTCTCCGCATTAACCACCATCGAGCGGAATTTATATATCTTAAACGGTTGGCCCTTCAACCCACAGCGGGTTTGGCAAAAGAAAATAGGACCGGGATTATCCAATTGAATGGCGATCGCAACGGGCAAGAAAATCAGAGCCAGAATCCCCAGCCCGACCAGGCTGCCGACAATATCTAGCCCCCGTTTCCACAGACAGGTGGTCGAAGGATGACGAGAGAGATTCCCTATTTTGGCGGATAGTTTGCCCCAGACGGGTGGTAGAGGCAACCGAGCGGAGATGACATCCTCGAACATCAAATGCTGTGGAGCTGGCGCAAATACAGGTTCGCCGTTTAACATGGGTAAATTTCTCCCGTAATCATGAATCTCTATACTGGTATTAAAAGACACTTTTTTGACTAAAAGCTTCAGTGTAAATATTGGGATTTCACTTGAGAGACGTAAATAAAAAATGCATCTCAAATTATGGCTGAGCCAAGAATTCAACTTGAGTTGAGAATCAAAAAGCTATCTATATCTAGATTTCCGAAATAATATCGTTTTGCAACAATGCCTTCATAAAAATCAACAAACTGACTGATGCTCCTATCAGGAAATTTCTATAAAAGGTTAAAGTCACCTGGTTCCCTGGAGATGGGGTGACTGAGTTAACCCGTAAACTAACGATTAATGCAATATTTACTACATTAAGTCAAAATATATGATAGGTAGGACAACCGGGTCACTGGCCTTAGTCGTCTGTAACCTAAGTCAACCCAGCATTGCAGTGCGGCATCTTGCCTACGACGTGAGCGAGACACTTGCACCATATGGGAGTGCTTTCTTTTATGATCAGTCCCAGACTATGATGGACAGCGATCGCTCCCTATCGTCTTAACCTGATTTTCTTAAGTGCTAGAAGGCGATCGCTCCCTTATTCACCCATTGTCACCGTTGAAACCCATGACCCTCCAGATTTACAACACCCTCACTCGCCAGAAGCATCCGTTTGAGCCATTGGAACCAGGGACCGCCAAAATCTACTGCTGTGGCGTGACGGTGTACGACTATTGTCACTTGGGTCATGCCCGCTGCTACATGGTGTGGGATACGGTGCGCCGTTACCTGATGTGGCGGGGATATCAGGTGCGGTATGTGCAGAATTTTACCGACATTGACGACAAAATTCTCAAACGGGCGGTCAATGAAGACTCTTCGATGGAGGCGGTGGCCGAGCAGTACACCCAAGCCTACTTTGAAGATATGGCCCGGTTGAATGTGATGGAGGCGGATGAGTATCCCCGTGCCACCCATACGATTGATGGGATTCAGCGATTGATTCACGAGTTGGAACAGAAGAATGTAGCCTACGCAGCGGGGGGCGATGTTTACTACTCGGTGAATGCGTTTCCGGAGTATGGCAAACTCTCTGGGCGCAAGCTAGAGGACATGAAAGCGGGAGCCAGCGGTCGGGTGGATAATAGCCCGGAAGCCTCCCTCAAGCGCGATCCGTTTGATTTTGCCTTGTGGAAGGGGGCCAAGGAAGGGGAACCCTATTGGGACTCTCCTTGGGGCAAGGGCCGACCAGGATGGCATATTGAGTGTTCGGCAATGGTGCGCGATCGCCTCGGTGACAGTATTGACATTCACATGGGCGGCGGCGATTTGACCTTCCCCCACCACGAAAATGAAATTGCCCAGTCGGAGGCGGTGACGGGTCAACCCTTGGCCACCACCTGGATGCACAACGGCATGGTAAATGTGGAAGGCACCAAAATGTCCAAATCCCTGGGCAATTTCACCACCATCCGCCAATTGCTCGATGAAGGGGGGATTGAGCCGATGGTGCTCCGCATGTTTGTGCTGCAAGCCCAATATCGTAAGCCCGTGGATTTCACTAGTGAGGCGATCGCCTCGGCCCAAAATGGTTGGGATACCCTCAATGATGGCCTCACCTTTGGCTTTAGCCACGGAGATACGTTGGCTTGGTCGAACTTGGATACTGCCAATTTTGGTGATACAGCCACGATGGATATCGACCTCTCCCACGACTCGGTCCTGACATTTCAAGCGGCCATGGACGACGACTTCAATACACCGGGGGCGATCGCGGTTCTGTTTGATCTGGCCAAAGATCT
>JBFRWC010000286.1:0-10083 GCA_051439365.1 Leptolyngbyaceae cyanobacterium | reverse complement strand
CTAGGTAAACCAAAATGGCCTGGGCATCCGCCAGCTTCGTCTCACCATCCACCAGCAAAGGCACCTGACCGAAGGGATTCAGTGCTAGATATTCAGGCGATTTGTGCTCAGCTTTCATCAAGTCAACGAAGACCCATTCGTATTCGAGATTCAAGAGTTCCAGCAGCAGACGAACTTTGTAGCTATTTCCAGAGAGTGGGTGACCGTAAAGCTTAATCATGGGATATATCCTCCTAGTTAGGTGAAATAGTGACTGGGGCTGGATTGCCTCAGCCGTTGAAGCAGGTGTGCGTCAGCCCTGGTGGCAGACGTCCGTTACATCGTTGGGAAAAATTGTTAATACTTGAGAGCAAGCGTCGGCGTTAGTGTTCTTACGATGCCAACGCCTCAGTTTGCTTCAACAGCGCATCAAGTTTACCTTGACGCTCTAGCGCTTGCAGATCATCATTGCCGCCGATGTGCTGATCGTTGATGAAAACTTGAGGAACAGAGCGACGACCATTGGTACCACGGGCCACCATCGCATCACGGGCTGCTTCATCTCCATCCAAGACGTATTCGGTGTAGTTGACGCCTTTTTGATTGAGAAGCTGTTTGGCACGACGACAGAATGGGCAAGTACTCCAGGTGTAGATTTCGACGTTAGCCATGATCGTTGTCTCCTTATTTTCTGGGTATGTGGGTATGTGGGTATGTGGGTGATGGAGTGTTCTCGTAGCGTTGCCAGAGGCGTTAGGGGTGGGTTATGCGGCTTTGGTTGTGGTGGCAGGGCGGCGGGTGCCTTCGGCTCGGCGGATGTCGCGCCAGATCTGGGTGGCGGCGTTGGCTCCGTCAGCGGCGGCGATGACGACTTGGTTCATGCCCACTTTCAGATCACCAACCGCGAAGATGCGGGGGTGGGACGTGCGGTTCATGCTGTCTGTCACCAGATTGCCACCGTTGTAGTCCAGTTCGATGTCTTTGAGGTAGTCAGCGTGATACTTGGAGCCCATGGATACCAAACCAGCATCAAGTTCTACTGTGGAACCGTCTTCTAGCTCAACCCCAGACATTTGATGGTTTTCACCGAGGAATTGACGGATGGGTTGTTCGTTGATGGTGTAGCCTGCTTCAGTAAAGCGATCGCGCAATTCTTGCCCAATCTCAAATGCTCCATTGGTGAACAGAGTGATGTTGGGAGTGAACCAGTGGAGGGGGAACGCCACTTGCAGACTACCCTCAGTGCTACCGAAGACCCCGACCCGCTGATCGCGCATTTCGTAACCGTCACAGATTAGACAAACGTGCAGGTTGTGACCCGCGTAGTCAAATACATTCTTCATGTCCGCCAACTGAGGTAGGTGGTCAATGATGCCGCTGGCTGCAATCAGATAGCGGGTGTGGAAGACCTCATAGGTGGGATTTTTGCGCCCGATGCGAACTTTCACTACAAACGTTTCCCCTTCGTCAATCACCTCTTCTACGAAAGCGTTCAAATAGTCACCTTCGAGGTCAAGATAGTGGTCTTTGCCCTGCTTTAGCACCTCCCGACCAGGGGTATCTGGGGGCAAGCCCAAGTAGTTGTGCAGTTCCTGCATCCAAACAGCTCGCGCTTTACCTTTGTCAATAATCAGCGTGGAGAGCAAATAGCGCTGGAGATAGATTCCGGCGGAGAGTCCAGCTGCACCGCCACCAACAACAAGTACGTCATAAATGTGGTCGGTGCGTTGAGCCAGAGTGTTTTTAGTCAGTTGCATAGGAACCTCCTGGGAACCTGAAGAACTAGATTCGAACTGTTTCTGTACCGATCGTTCGGTCTATGTTTTTACTGTACCGAACGTTTGGTACAATGTCAACAGTTGAGTTAAAAGTTTTTGCCCAAAGTTGGCAAAAGCAAGAGTTGGTGAGGGGTTGGCCTCGCTAACTGTCTAATGTTGATCGCTCAAAGAGGTAACTAACATGACTAAAGAAGCTTGCATTCCCTGCCTATTCTCCGTATTTCGACAATATGGTTATGACGGTGCAACCCTTTCCCGGCTTTCAGCCGCTAGTGGCTTAGGGAAGGCCAGTCTTTACCACCACTTTCCTGGCGGCAAAGATGACATGCTGGCGGCAGTTCTGGCCTATGTTGAAAACGCTTTGCAGACAGGCGCGCTACAAGCCCTCTCTGAGGATGGTCCTCCTCAGGAGCGGTTGCAGAAGATGTGCGATCGCGTCAGTGATCTGTTTGTCGGTGGCAAGGAACCCTGTATCTTTGCCATTTTGCAATCTGGTACGGGGCGTGATGCGTTTCACGATAAGGTTAAGGAGGCGGTGAAAATTTGGATTGAGGCGATCGCCACTGTCCTAGTTGAGGCGGGGATCAATGAGGTAGTGGCTCAAGAACGGGGCGAAGAGGCACTGGTAGCGATTCAAGGCGCGTTGGTTGTCTCCCAAGCACTAGACAATCCAGCCCTTTTTCAGCGGGTTTTGCGGCATCTGCCCCAGCAAATGTTGTTGAAAGTTTGAGTGGGTTTAAGTGAAGGCAGCGGCTAATCCTAGGGAACATGGTGTCGCGTTGAGGATGCCAACCGTGTTTGACAATCCGTTGGCCGTTATTGGTGACGATATTGCTCCTTCCTCAGATGGGCCGAAAGACATCATCCACGTTTCCTCTTGCTTTGACCGCTGTAAAATTGTAACGAACTTGGTTTGCTTGACGAAATCAGCCTGCCCCATAGAGGAGTTAATCCTTGATCGGGCGCTTTACTTCCCTTCAAGCGATCGCTCCTCAGCAACATCTGTGCATTCTCTTTATCGTCCCTGCGGGGAGGGGATCCCGTACGAACTGGGATTAGAAGCTAACATTTCGTCATTAAGATTTTTTAGGGAAGTCTTACGGGGAAAGGTGTTTTTGTACTAAGATTCGATTTGAAGTGATAGTTTTTCACGGTGATTTGATATGCACGGACAGGCTGTAGCGACATCCTCAGATTTGCGAAAGAAAAGAGGCTACAGTCATAATCCTTTGGCTCAGCCGTTTCTGAAATGGGCCGGGGGAAAGAGGCAGCTTGTTCCCATCATCAGACAATATATTCCGCAACAGTATACGCAGTACTATGAGCCTTTTATTGGAGCGGGTGCTGTGCTGTTCTCACTGCAACCGGCCAAAAGTATTATCAATGATACGAATGCGGAACTTATTAACTGCTACAGGGTTATTCGAGATCACCCGGAGGATCTACTCATGCTGTGTCAGCACCATGAGAGAAACAACTCAAAGGACTATTACTACAGGCTGCGTGGGCAGGATAGACACCCTAGTTTTTGTGAGTTATCACCCGTTGAGCGAGCCGCACGGATCATATACCTGAATAAAACTTGCTTTAATGGGTTGTTCCGGGTGAACAGTCAAGGACAGTTTAATGTTCCATATGGAGCCTATCTGAATCCAGCGATCGCTGATTCTGCGGTCATTAAAGCTGTTAGTCTGTACCTAAATCAACGATCGGTTCGGATTTGTTTGGGTGATTTTTCGGACTCAGTGACAACCGCAAGAAAAGGGGCTTTTATCTATTTCGATCCGCCATACCATCCCATATCTGATACCTCATCTTTCACCAAATATAGTGTTGATGGTTTTGGTGGGAGTGAGCAAGAAAGACTCAAGTTGCTTTGCGATCGGCTGTCAGATCGGGGCTGTCATGTTTTAGTTAGTAATTCTGACGCTCCGTTAATTCGTGAACTATATGATGACTCTCGCTATGAAATTATTGAGGTCAAGGCTACACGGGCCATCAATTCAGTGGGTTCAAAAAGAGGAAAGGTCGGAGAGTTATTGATTCGCAATTCATCGTAGCGTGTATTCGTTTTGTTTGAAGCGCGATCGCATTCACGGAGAAAGATGTTTGCCCTCACTGAGGTGGCTACCGTGTACACACAAGTCGAACCACCCCCTCTAACTCCCCCTTGCAAAGGGGGAGGAGCGGAGTTTCCCCCCTTTGCAAGGGGGGACTAAGGGGGGTAAAGCCGAGTTTTGGACTTCAAAATGAGATGTGTGTACACCGTAGCCCCCTAAGGAGCTACCGCAACAGGAAATTCAAGGGCACCCCAGAAAGATCTTTGACTTGAGTGGCGATCGCCTCTTTCCAAATGACAGCCCACTGTCACTAAAATAAGCTTGCTTTAAAACCCCGGCTTCTTGAAGAAACCGGGGTTTTGGGCTACAACCTATACTTAAGGTGATTTCCGAGAAAAAATATACCGCTGTAGGATGCTGTATAGCCCAAAGGTCATACCAGAAAAGCGCCAGCGGAACGCACCGAAGGTTGGTAACTTTTTTACAAGAAATGGCCTAAGTCAGTCAGATGACCGTGGAGATTATCGCTTGGCCGGGGACAACAACATCATCATGTTACGACCTTCCCGCTTGGGTGCCTGTTGCACCTCTGCAAGCTCGCCCAAGTCAGTTGCCAGTTGCTTCAACAACTTCTCCGCTAGATCCGCGTGCTGCACTTCCCGCCCCCGGAACATCACCGTCGCCTTCACCTTATCTCCCGATTTGAGAAACCGTTGGGCTTGGCTTAGGCGCACATTGTAATCATGCTCCCCAATCTTGTAGCGCATCTTCACTTCCTTAACATCGGAGGTGTGCTGCTTTTTCTTTGCTTCCCGCGCTTTTTTCTCCTGCTCAAACTTGAATTTGCCATAGTCCATGATGCGGCAAACAGGAGGATTTGCCTTATCACTGACCAATACTAAATCAAGCTCTTTGGCTTCCGCCATCTTACGGGCTTCCGCAGGCTGCATGACTCCAAGCTGGGCACCATCTGTATCAATCACTCGAATTTCGGGAAAGCGAATTCGCTCATTAATGGTGGGTAGATCTTGATTTCGACGATTCTGTTTGATCACTGGCATAGGCGTTTTGGTATTTTAATCCTCGTGGTAATTCGCTAGGGTATTAGGGACAAGAGAACACAACTAGAAATTAGCACAAACCATGACTCAACCAATACAACCAATCGCTTAGAGACTCAAGTTCAAGACTTAAGCCCAAACCGACTCAGTCGAGTTCGATTACGTCGATTTCTGCATAACTTCGATTACATAATGTAAACTATCCACCACAGACTAGGTGGCGATTGTTAGATGAAATATGAATGTTATCTCATCTTATCCTAGTTGATGAAAATCAACTGTGGTGCTTTTAGCATGAATTCGTTACGTCTAGGATGCAACAATGTCGTCACGAGACGGGAGGAGTGTATTGCCAAGCGTCAATGAACGGCTGCCAGTGTTGATACACGCGATCATTATCGTCTTGTGAAAATTGGTAACGATTTTTGCGATAGGTTTGGCGATCGCCCACATAGGTCTCAAAATCGGGCCGAGCAGCTTCAAAGTGACTGATTTCCAACTGCTGGTAAATCGTCTGGACATGGCCAACGGGATCTTGCTCAAAGGTTTCAAACCGTAGCTCGACGAATTGATTGGCAGGCAAATTCGCTACATCCTGTTGCAATGTTGTCATCATCCGGGAGTAGCAATCAAAAATCAGGGTGTCTAGTTGAGCCATATCTACTGTGGTAGGGGACTGTAGAGCGAGCTCCCGAAAGAGTTTGACATAGAAATTGCGAGTGGACTGAAAGACGATGTAGGGATTGCGGTAAATGTGAATAAATTTGGCGTGGGGATAGAGCGATCGCAATTCCCCTACCCGCGCTGTATAAACCGGATTTTTGATCAATAGCTGGCCCTGGGGATTTTGGAGGTGTAGTTTTTCGATGAAGAGAGCGATCGCCCGTCGCCACCGTTCCACCTCTGCCTCAGAACAATCGTCAAAAAACAGCCCTCGCGCTAAATTGTGCTGAAGCCGGGAGGGAAAATACAAGCCATGATAAAACGACAGCGGCTGCATACTGGCCAAGGCAATTTCGTCTTCCTGGGGGGAATCAGCCTTGACCTGCACTTGGTCGATAAACCGATCTTGAGGTAAAAGTTTTTCCAAAAAGGGCTGGAACCATTGGGTAATGGTCAAAAAATCCCAGGGAATTCCCGTGGCAAAGGGGGAAACGTAGTGAAATTGAGGTGATTGACACAGCAGTTCATAGAGAAAGGTGGTGCCGCTGCGCCAGTGGCCCACGATAAAAATAGGCGGCTGCATTGCTGGGGTGTGTTGCCGTAGTTGGGCGACTCGCTGGGATTCCAAAACAGAAATGGGCAGACGGGCCAGGGTCGTGGCGATCGCCAACAACCCATGGGGCCAGCAGCGGGGAGCAATGCCGCCATTTTGCGCCAACACTTGAATTAAGGTGGCAATATCACTACCGATGAGTGGGTGGAGGAGACGGGGAGACCAGGGTGGGGTCATGGTGGGGTTGGAGAGTTTTGGGGTTGGGGAGTTGGAGGGTTGGGGGGTTGGAGGGTTGGAGGGTCGGTAGGGTTGAGTGGATGGGTGTAGTTTAAGAGGCTTAGAACTTAGAACTCAGAACTCAAAACTCAAAACTCAAAACTCTAGGTTATGGCTTGGATGTACTGACTGTCTAGCAAAAAGGAGCCTTTGGGGAAGCGAACAATCCAGTACCCGCCGGGTTTGCGGCCTGTGATCTGCCCTTCGGTGCCGACGGGAATGGTGTCGGGGGGGCGCAACATGGGCATGGTGTCGGCGGTTTTGAAGTAGGGGGGTTGTTTACAAATGCAAACGCGATCGCCCACGGCAAACTTGGGTTCGGTAGCAGATAAATCTGATGTCGGCTCAGTGGTAGGACTGCCCATCGAGTCATCTACCGCTCCGTCTTGCGATGCCGATTTGATATTTTCAGGCATGGTTCGTCCTCCAATTTGCCCAACCCATTACAACACTTTAGAATATCAGGGTGAACACCCGTAGGAGTAGAACAAAATGAACGCGCTGGAATTTTTTCAGAAAAGTGCAGGACGGTGGCGATCGCAACGCACCACCCACCACTTGCCGTTCCGTCGTTCAGAGACAGGCGATTTGGACATCCGGGTGGAAGCCTATCCCAAAGATCACCCCAGAGTCAAAGAAATTTGTGAGATGCACGACATTGACCCCAACTTGGCCATTGGTGGTGCCTTTGTCAAATGGGGCGGGTCGATGGCTTGGGATAAAGACGGGGAAGATCACCAGGGAGATACAGTGTTTGCCTTAGTTCCCGACGATGAAACCGGACGCAAAGGCCGGCTGTTGCGGGAACGAGGCTATGCCGAGGTGGTTCCGGTGGTGGGACAATACGAAATGGACGACGAAGACGGTCTCACTCTCGTGACCGAGTACGAAACCATGAGTTCGGTGGAGCGATTCTGGTTTGCCTCCCCGGATCTACGCTTCCGTTCCAGTACGGTCAATCGGTTTGGTGGCTTGAGTACTGCTTCTTTCTGTGCCGAAACTCGGATTCAAGAAGGTGCCACAATAGAAGATGTTCAATTAACCGAGGAACAAGACCAGGTACTCACCACGTCTCGCGCCTTGTATTCGGCCTTGGGATGGTAGGGAAATCCTACAGCACCTCCTGATCCGATGATGGGGTAATGTAGCTAATTTTTTCAGCCTCTGGCAGTTGAGGCTCTAGCGGTTCCAGGTCGCTGGGGTCATAACCGTGGTCTTCCAGTTGTTGTCGTAGCATTTTCATCGTGTCTTGATAGCAAAAGAAAGCGCCATCAAAAAAGGCGCGATCGCCCTCGGTCACTGACTTTTGATTGAGGGCGATCGCCTCCTCAAACCGCCGATGTACCGCTGCCACATAATCCTGAATCAGTACTCTCATTGCCTCGTCCATTCACCATTCCTCCCTAAGTCTTGATCCTAAGCGGTACATGGTATCGCAACTGATCGCCATTGTCCCACGAAATCCCCCCCTCACTCACTCACTCACCCACCCCATGCCCTGGCTCACCTTTTCCCCCCTCCTCTCTCTCTTCATTTGGATCTACCTGTTGGGACTTCGGGGCCAGTTTTGGCGAACCGAACCCTGTCTTGAATCGGTTCCCCTTCCAGAAATGACGGGTCGAGATCCTGAAGCCCCATCTGTGTGCGTGGTGATTCCGGCCCGAAATGAAGCTGAGTTGTTGCCACAAACCTTGCGATCGATCCTCACCCAAAATTACCCCGGCCCTCTCTCCGTCATCTTAGTGGACGACCACAGCACTGATGACACTGCCACTATCGCTCAAGCCATCGCCCAGCAAGTGGACCAATCGGCCTCCCCTGACCAGTCCCCCCGCACCCTGACGATTCTCACCGCCCAACCCCTGCCACCTGGCTGGACAGGCAAACTCTGGGCCTTGGAGCAAGGCACCCAGTCTGCCCTGAATCAATCCCCCGTGCCTGACTATATTTTGTTAACGGATGCCGACATTGATCATGATCCCCAGAATCTACGACGACTGGTGCAACAGGCGCGATCGCTTAACCTCGACCTTGCCTCCATCATGGTACGGCTCCGATGTGAAAGCCTTTGGGAACAAGTCCTAATCCCCGCCTTCGTCTTCTTTTTCCAAAAACTCTACCCCTTCCGCTGGGTCAACATCCCCTCCCACCCCACCGCCGCCGCCGCTGGAGGCTGTATCTTATTGCGACCTAGTGCCCTCAAGCGCATCGGCGGCATCCGCTCCATCCGTGATGCCCTGATCGACGACTGCACCCTCGCCCACACCATCAAGAGGAAGAGCGCAAAACGAAGAACGAAGAACGAAGAATTTCCCGACTCTACCCCTCAACGCCCCAACGCCCCAACGCCCTTTCCTCGTTCTTCTATCCTCTCTCCTCCATCCTTCGGCAACCCCATCTGGCTGGGTCTCAGCACCCATACCCGCAGCCTCCGCCCCTATCCCACCCTTCAATCTATTTGGGACATGGTCGCTCGCACCGCCTACACTCAACTCCACTATTCCCCATGGTTATTGCTCGGCACCGTTGTTGGTATGTCCATGGTGTACCTAGTTCCTGTCATTACTCTCATCCCTGCGTTCTTGGCCCAGCAATGGTGGGCCGTGTTTGCCTCTGCGCTCACCTTAGGCTTGATGGCGATCGCCTACTGGCCCAGTGTTCGCTTCTATCATTGTTCGCCCATCTTAGCGGCCTGCTTACCAGGGATCGCGTTTCTCTATACCCTGATGACCCTTGACTCGGCTCGGCGCTACTGGCTTGGTGTCAAAAGTTCCTGGAAAGGCCGGAATTACTCAGCAAGTGAGTCTTGAAGTTTGGGTTTTAGGCTTTGAGTTGACATTAGAAGCCTAAAGTTAATGAGCTAGTGTTAGTCAGAGCCAGGGGAAGATTCTGCTTCATTCTGAAGCCGCTCGACTTGTTGTTCTAGATTCAACAACATTTGCTTCAGTTCCGCCAAGGACACTTGATCGCCAATGGGCATTCGAGGATAGGCTTTGATGCGCGATCGCAACTCATCAATCTTCGCTTGGAGTTGTTTAGCAATACTCACCGCGTCCTGGCCAATCCGAGCGACTTGCTGTTGCTGATAAAACTGGAGAGCCACTCCCCGGAGCACTTGGAGCGTCGCCTGTTCACCATACTTCCCCGGAATAAACCGAAACCGCAATAAGACACGATTGTGATTATAAAACCGTTCCAATTCTACCTGTTTTGTCCTTTGTAACGGCAAAAGTGGGAGGCGAGTCAACCGCTTAAATTCATTGATTAGTGCCTGAAACGTCGCAGGAGGAATCTCTTCCACTGCCGACTGCAAAACCCCACTCTGACTCCATAAAATTCGGCCATAACTCTCTTGCCGCTCAAAAAACAAGCGACCAATTCCCCCTCCCATCGCCCTAGCCATCAACTCCCGCAACAAGTCACGGGGCGGCAGGGTTTTCAGACGGCTAATATCTTGGTCCGGGTGATTCGCCGGTAACTCGACCGACAAGGGCGCAGCACCAGAACGACTAGGGGGCGTATTCGCTAAATTTGGGGCTGAATCTGGGGTTTCAGCGCTGTGGGACTCCACAGATGGACTCGCCCCATCTGTGGGCAACTGAATTTTGGTGTCTGACCCGCTGGATGCCAGGTCAACGTTCTTGGGATCTACACACTCAGTCCCCAAGCCCTCAGTCCCCAAGCCCTCAGTCCCCAAGTCATCAGTCCCCAAG
>JBFRWC010000285.1:0-19064 GCA_051439365.1 Leptolyngbyaceae cyanobacterium | reverse complement strand
TCCCACAGGTTAGCGCTGTGGCGCTGTTGGAGAGTCGTTGTCAAGATGTTTTATCAGTGCGGTAATCAGTTTATGAATCAGAAGGTTATCCGTCTATGTAACTAAAAGTAACAGAGAATGTTTACATTTGTAAACACTTTGAGCCATTCTAATTCTGTAGAAAATCTAAAAGTTTGTTTTGGGGACCACTTGGGGAGTCGCATAGAGGGAGGCTCGTCCTATTTAACGGTCAGGAATAGCCCTCTATTTCTGCATTGCGATCGCTCTGGGATAGGGTGAAGGAGCGATGGGAATGATCCTGCTGAAAGCTGGTAGGCTATGGTTCCTGAATGGCGCAGGTTTCAGGAAGTGGTGGCTGAGTGTTGACAATGACAGTTTCGTAACTCCCTGTAGCATCCAAGAGTTGGGAAAGGACCGCGATCGCCCTCTGATTCGCATCGTCCAATAACTTATAGTCACAGGCCGCGAGAACCAGTTGATCCAGGGTTTCTTGCTGGGCCAAGGTTTGTAGCTCTGGAGCCACGTCTGGTCCCAAGCCCAGGAACCCCCGGTCATAGTCGTAAACTCGCGAACGCTCCACATCAACCTTGTGGTCAATAATCACAGGAGGTGGCAGTTGAATTTGTAGGGTATCGTCCACCAGCGTAATATCTTCTGGAGCTAGGTCACTCAGGTTAATGCCAGCCCGGACCTCCCCATGGGCAATGTAGAGCAACCGAGTCGTGCCAATTACGTAGGAGCCAAAGGTGCGATCGCTCTTCGTCGGCACCACCGATTCCATCGTCAACACCGCAGTCGTCAGTTCACTCACTCCCTGGATCTGCTGCAAAATCATGGCGCGGGTCTGCTCCACTTGAAGTTGTGGCTCTGGAGGATTCAGCAGATTCGCCAGGCCTGTGGTTAAACTTTCAGTCCACTGGCTCCCCACTCGCCACATCCCAAACAGCATCAAACCCACCATGACCATCGCCCCCGTTGGAGCCATCCAAATCAGATGCGGCCATGATTTTTTCATTGTCCCCCTCCCCTATGACGACTGTTCTGCTCTATTTTAGCGATCTGCTCAGTGCGGATATCTCTGTGCAGGTATCTTCAAGGGCAGGTCTCTTCGTGTAGGTGTCCTAGCACAAATGCATCAGTGCAAGTATCAGTATGTACAGATAATTTTGTAGAATGCTTTCGGGGTCTGGTTGTTCCGGCAAGGGAGGGGTCAGCGATCGCCAAGTCCGTAGCAAGGGTATAGACTCACAGCTAGTTGGTTTCTAGCGAATCTAGGCGTATGCTGTTTACAGTCTAGTTGATCGTCTACATTGGTAGACTACTTAGGTGATGTCTTGCAAAGAAATTACCAACCTGCGGTGCGTTACGCTGGCGCTTTTCTGGTATGCCCTTTGGGCTATACAGCACCCTACAGCGGTATATTCTTTCTCAAAAATCACCTTACCTACCGAGTCAACTCAACCCTATCTGTATCTCGATTATGTTGCTCAAATCAACCACCCGTCATATCCATATTCTTGGTGCCGAAATCGAAAATGACCAGTTGGTGCCTAGCACCGATAAACTCACCCTGGACATCGACCCTGACAATGAACTCACTTGGGATGAAGCGGCCTTGGCTGCGGTTCGCCAGAAGTTTGATGAGTTAGTTGACTCCTATGAAGGGGATGAGTTGACCGACTATAACTTGCGGCGGATTGGTTCAGATCTGGAACATTTCGTGCGATCGCTCCTACAAGAGGGTAAGGTATCCTATAACCTCAACAGTCGTGTGATGAACTACAGCCTGGGCCTACCCAAAGTTTCAACGGATGAAACTGTGTAGCCTCAGCCACTCAGGGGATGGGAGCGCCCCGTTCCCGAACCAATCCTGATCTAGACTGTACCTGTGCCATGCTGATGTTTAACTCCATTGCCGGATAGTCGCTTCCCTAGTCCCATACGCGAGGGTTGAGCTGATCCCCCATTAGCGGTGTCGTAAAGTGTATGTGTCCTTTTAGCTTAGGCTCCATGCCATCAGAATGATCCAGTGCCCCAATTACACTTGTCAAGCATCTAATGCTGAGACCGATCGATTCTGTCATCGATGTCAGGCACCCTTGCCAAGACGGCTACTTTGGGCTGTAGGGTATCAAGCCGATACATTCAAGCCAGGAGACGTGCTATCCGGTCGCTATCTCTGCCAAGCCTCCCGAATTTTTCTGGACCAGCAACCTGGAATTCCCCCCGGAACCCTGGCGGATGTTCCCAAAGCCGTTCTGCCCTACCTCCACTTGGTCTCCTATCAGGTGCATTTGCCCCAGGTTTACGGCTGGGTTGATGCTGAACTCAGTTCTGGGGAAGTCACCCGGTTAATGTTACTGGAAAATGCCGCCCTCCTCTCTACAGTCACGGCTCCCACCCAGTCCTATCCGGTTGATCCATCCCGCATTACTCAGCCAGACCCTTCTCCCAAACAAATTCCCTGTTTACTGCCGTCTCTGCACCGGGCTTGGCCCCATGCCCCTGCGGGACAACAGCTTAATTGGTTATGGCAGATGGCGCGCCTGTGGTCCCCATTGGCTGCTGAGCAAGTAGCCGCGACGTTGCTGAAAGAAAAGTTAATCCGGGTGGAAGGACCACTCATCCGCCTTTTGGAACTGCGCTTTGGCTTAAACACTGCCGTGATTCCCTCGCTCCGACCGGACGATAGCCCCAGTGCCATGTCGGCCCCAACTCTGGTGCAATTGGGTGCCTTTTGGGGCACGCTGATGGATCAGGCTGCTCCTGAAATTCGGGAGTTTGGCCAGTCTCTTTGTCAACACCTAGTCGCGGAACGGTTGACGGGCCCGGACATGTTGCAGGATATTTTGATGGACGGCATCCATCAGGTTGGGCGATCGCACACCTTACAAGTACGAATTGCCACCCAGACTGACAAGGGACCGAGCCGTAGCGGCAACGAAGATGCTTGCTTTCCCCCAGAAGGCAGCGTAGTGGTGTTGCAAGATGCCCTAACCGCTGAAGAAGATAGTGGTCTTGCCATTGTTTGTGACGGCATCGGTGGCCACCAAGGGGGCGCGATCGCCTCGGATTTAGCCATTAAAACCATTGCCCAACAAATTAGCCAGTCTACCCATCGGTTAGCGGGGATTGCTGCCATTCAGGCCGATCTAAAGCAGACCATTGCTCAGGCCAATGATGTCATCAGTCAAAGTAACGATGATAAGCAACGGCGCGATCGCCAACGCATGGGAACCACCGTCGTCATGGGGTTGCTGCATGGTCGAGACTGTTACATTACTCATGTGGGCGACAGTCGGGCCTATTGGGTGACTCAGTGGGGCTGTCACCAAATCACCCTAGATGATGATGTAGTCTCCCGCGAAACCCGTCTGGGCTATGGCACCTATCGTAACATCTTGTATCAGCCCAACTCAGGAGCCTTAGTGCAGGCGTTGGGCATGGGACCGTCTAGAAATCTTTATCCCACCGTGCAGCGGCTGATGCTGGAAGGTGAGGGGTTATTACTGCTTTGCTCCGATGGGCTGAGCGATCAGGATTTGATTGAAGCCTGTTGGGAAGAGGTCTTGCGGCCCGTTTTACTGGAAGAAGAGAGCGATCTAGGGATGGTCAGCCAGCAGTTGGTGGACTTGGCCAATACCCACAACGGTCACGATAATGTCACTGTCGGGCTGATACACTGGCAAATTCGCCAAACGACTCCCGTGCAGGTGAATGGGGCGATCGACTTATCGGCATTCATCACTCAGGAAATGGAGATTGATCGAACGGCTCCCCGTCGCCGCCCCATCACGGGCCTTTCTCCCCTACCCGATTCCCAAGAAATCTCTCAAGCCACCCAGTCCCAAGAGATGAGGGGAATCTCGTCGATCACTCCAACTGCGGGCGATCGCCCGTTTAGGGCTCAAACAGGAACCCACCTTCAGGAGACAGACCTTGAGGTTCAACCCCAGTTGGCCTCACCGGATCAGACACCTCAAGCTGACTCATCCGTTAGCACTGATGCTGGGATGGCTGACTCTGCCGCACCCACAATTGGGCTAGAGCGTTTAAGTCTTGATAGCTCCTCGCCAAATGATGCCTTGCCCAATGCGCCAGATGAACCTGTTGGTAAAACGGATCAGCCCCCTGACTCATCTCCATCTACCTCACCCTGGGTGCAGATTCTTGTTCTGATTGTAGCGATCGCCAGTCTGGGGATGGCTGGCCTCCTCGCCTATATTTGGGTGCCTGCCATTAGCGATCGGGTCAATGCCATTCTTGACATCGAGGCACCGACCCGCCCCCGTGATGAGGGGACCAGTGACCTGGACGGGCCAGATGGACTAGGCTTGCCCTCAGACACGGACCCTGCTGCCGAGCCATCCCTTGGCATCGGCAGTGTGGTGCAACTGCAAGCGTTGCCCACTTCCCCCCCAAATCCTGAAACTCCCTCGCCCGACTCATCGATGCAACCGCCCTTACAACTCTTGGCCTTGGATTCAACACCCGATGAAGCCCTATCATCCGTACCACCCGCCCAAGTGTTAGGAACAGTTCCTTGGGGTAGTGTCTTAATCATTACAGGCAGTTTTGAAGTACCAGCGCCCGACCCTAACGTGAGCCCAACGGATGGGGCAATGGGGGACACGATGGGGGACATGAGGGGGAGCGATCGCACGCCCAACAGCCCTCCCCCTAGTCGTTCCTCTGAGGCTAGCTCACTTAACGCGAATTCCCCCGATACGAACCCACCGACCACCGACCGCCCCCGCCCTCTTACTGGCGAGAGAGAGGTGTTGCTGGCAGGGCGATGGCTAGAAGTACAGCTTTGTGTCGTGCCCACAACAGGCAATGCCCCAGCCTCAGTCACGAGTCTGGCTCCAGGAGCCATTGGCTGGGTCCCCGAATCAACCCTCAGATCCCTGACCCAGAAACAGTTTGACCCATCAATGACTCCTCCCGATCTGTGTCCTCTCCCCTCCAATCCACCTCTAGAAGCATCCCCCTCTCCGGAAGCGGCGAACTAGAGGCTTGGCGATGGAAATTGTTAGGCTAGAAGTCGGCACAAGCACCCACCCCAATAAAATTCTCTGGAGCCTTTAATCTCTATTCCTAAACCTTTACACTTTAAGAGTGAACTGTTCAGTTATCGTCATTACATGCCATTTTCTCGTGATCTGTGCCTGAGCTTAGCGGTGCGTCGCCTTGATGAGTCCCAAGGGCATTATGCGGTTTGGGTGCTAAATGCACCGTTCCCCGGCGGCTATGTGCATCGCGATCGCCACTGGCCCGCTAGCCTCAACCAAACCTGGCGAATGTGGCAAGAAATGTTTTCCACCATTCTGATTGACTTGCCGGACCATCCGCCATCCCCAGCCTCGATTCCCGAAGTCGATGGTCCGCCGATGAATTACAGTAGTCGCGTCATGCAGCAGTTGGGGATTGCTCTCTGGCAGTGGTTATTTGATGGCTCGATTAAGGGGAGCCTAGACCACAGCCAAGGCATTGCCCTGGGCTTGGGTAAACCCCTGCGGGTACGCTTGGATATTCGTGATCCGCTGCTCATTGGACTACCGTGGGAAACCATGCAAGCCGAGCCAGGGATGCAAGCCATGTCACTCGGACAGCAGATTCTATTTAGCCGCACCACCACGGCTGTGGACCCACTGCCCCAACTCCGGGCGGAGCAGTCCCTCAGAGTGTTGTTAGTGCTGGGGCAAGATAGCTACGAGCATGAGGATGGGATGGCGATCGCTGATCCAAGTTTGCCCTCAAGCCGGCTCAAACTGGAACAAGATGCCGAAGCCCTCACCAAAGCTCTGGAACGATCAACTGCCGCCCAAATGCATAGCCACGGCTTTGCCCCGTTAGCCTCCTGCTCTGTCCATACTCTCATGCAGCCGACTCCGAAAGAATTGGTTGCTTGTTTAGACAAAAATTCATACAACGTTTTCTTCTATGCGGGCCATGGACTTTCTGCACCTGACGGTGGGCGGATCTACTTACAACCCAACGCCACCATCAACGGTACAGAGTTAGCCCAAGTATTGACCCGTTGCCAAATCAAACTTGCTGTTTTTAACGCCTGTTGGGGAGCGCAGCCCGATCGAGACAGTGACAACCAGCCCATCCCCCGCAGTAGCTTGGCCGAGGTACTCATCCACCACGGCGTTCCGTCAGTATTGGCCATGCGGGATACCATTGCTGACCCAGAAGCCCTCAGTTTTGTCGCAGCCTTTGCCCAAAGCCTTGTGGAGCGAAAACCCATCGATCGGGCGGTCGCTATTGCCCGTCAGCAACTCTTGACCCTGTACAAATTTAACCAACCTGCCTGGACCTTGCCCGTGTTGTACATGCATCCTGAGTTTGATGGGGAACTGATTCGTCCGATGGGAGATGGGGTTACAGAAATTCCTGAAAATACTCCCACGTGGCTGGGGCGGAAAGCACCCGCTGCCTGTTTACGGCTCCTCGATCGCCCCGCCCAAAAATGGTCGATCTTGGCAGGAATGATGCGAGTCGGCACCTGGGATGGCAACGATTTGGTCTTGCAAGGGGCAGGCATTTCCCGAAAGCATGCTGAAATTTTTTATCGAGATACAGTGGTGGATGAGACAACAGCCCCTTCCTATTACCTCCGAGACTTTTCCCGGTACGGCACCCTAGTCCGGAGCGAGGAGGGCTGGAAGCGAATCCACCATCGGGAAATTCCCCTCACCCAGGCGACTCAGCTCAAATTTGGAGGGCATCGTTGCCAAACTCTTGAGTTTGTGATGGAGATAGACTCACTGGAGATCGGGATCTAGTCAGGATTTTCCGATTTCCCTAAGTAGTTTGACGGAAATTGAATTGGCCTTACGGAACGGTTAAATATGCGACTGTAGGTACCCAATGTCAGTCTGAACAGACGAGCAGCAATCGACATCGTGACAGTTTCATCAGTGGCTACTGACTACAGGTCGGCACCTTAAAATCAAACTGGCCCCTACAGCGTCTCCCCCCAGCGTCGTCGATTCCAAGACTAAGCAAAAGATTGTACGAATCATTCAGGAGTATCAAAATGGCTAGTGATTTGACCCGTGTTTCCAGTTCTGTAGACCATGCAGCCCTTGAGTTTGAGTTGTTTCAGGTCGTGCTAAAAGATAACGTGTATCCTTGGTCAGGAGAACAGTCGGAGGATGCGGAGACGCTAACGTCCCTGGAAGCGAGTTGGGCGGAGGAACTATCAGAGGAGGAGCATGCGGCGATCGCCACCGCAGGGCAACAATTTTTTCAAACCCTAGAACAGGCATGGAGTACCGCTGATGCTCAGCAATCTACGACTTTTTCTTTGGCAACACTTCAATCCAGCCTCCGCGACACATTTCAGCAGCGCATTCCTGCGGATCTGCTCCAACAACTGACCCAAAAGGCCCAAACCTTGGCAACTCAGCCCATCACCTTAGCGGATCAACTGGTGCAATGTGTGCAAGATACTCTTCCCCACTGGGATACGGAAGACCTCCAAGTGCTGGCCCGTCCCTATGCCTTTGCTATGCGATCGGCTGACACTGATAAGCTGGCTAAGTTGGAGGTTGTTGCTCAATCTGTGCGGTCTGTTGAGTGGAAGGAATTGTCAGAAATTGAACAGGCCCGTCTGAGTTTGGCGATCGCCCACTACACCCTCGCCCAACTCTCTGACTAAATCGTGGCATTAGTAGATTGTGACTGACTGGACGGTGCTTTACTGGCCTGTGGCATGATATAGTATATCAGTTCGCAGTGTATTAGTTCAAGCTATGAACTCAGACTATGAACTCAGCCCCCTCGTAGGGTGTCGTTAGCGCCAGCGTAACGCACCGGGAATGCTTGGTCGCTGATTGAATTCCCATTCCTATGGATTATCAGTCCCCACCGCAGTCCTGCTAGACTAACCCCCATCACCATCCATCCCGTACCTGACTTGATTATGGTCACGACCCAATCCCGTTCAGTCCCAACGTCGGCCCTCACTATTACCTGGGAGAAACTCCCAGACGATTTTATTCTGCCAGATGATCCTGTGGACAACGTCACCCAACCTGCCCTAGCTGCTGCTCTTACCGATAGCCTGCACCAAGCCCAACTGATGGCTGACACTGCTTTCACCATGACTAACTATGGGGTCTGTGCCACTGTCAACGACCAGATTGTAGTGAAGGCCCCTGACTGGGCTTACGTTCCTCATATCACGGTCCCCCGATCAGAAATCGAACGCAGTTACACGCCCCACCTGCAAGGGGAGGTCCCCACCATCGTTATGGAGTTCCTATCGGAGACTGCTGGAGATGAATATTCTAGTAAACCAACTTATCCACCAGGCAAGTGGTTTTACTACGAACGGGTGTTGCAAGTTCCCTACTACCTCATTTTTGAACCCACCTCAGGGGGATTAGAACTTTACCGACTCCGAGAGGATGGTCGCTACAAAGTTGAGATTATGGCCGAGAATGGGTTGTACTGGATTGAACCCATGCAGCTATTTCTGGGAGTATGGCAAGGGGAGCGAGAAGGCCGCAGCGGCTACTGGTTACGGTGGTGGGATGCCCAAGAAAATCTGCTGGTGTGGGGCATCGAACGGGCCAAGCAGGAGGCCCAACGAGCGGACCAAGAAGCCCAACGAGCCGACCAGGCAACTCAACGGGCTGAGCAAGAAACCCAACGGGCTGAACAAGAATCTCAACGAGCTGAACAAGAATCTCAACGAGCGGAGCGGCTATTGGCACAGCTTCGGGCTGCTGGGATTGAACCAGAGGATTAGCCGTTAAAGGCGCGATCGCCCCCTGCAACACATCGCCCGCTACAACACAGACGCAAGCCTAGGGACTTAATTGCTCGACTTTACTGCGGAAATATCCGACCCGATAGCTTAACTGCTGAGCCAAGTCCAGCCCTTGACGATAGGCCAGCAAGGCTTGGTTGACCGCTCCCCGCTGTTGGTGCAATTGACCAATCTGATCGTAGGCATCCATCAAGCCGTAATAGTTATAGGACTGCTGCTCTACGTCAATTAAAAGCTGATACACCACTAAAGCATCATTTCTGCGATCCAAAGATAGGTAAAGATTTGCCAGCTTTTTAAGGGCATCAGCGGCAAACCCGTAGTACTGGACCGATCGGGCCACGGCAAATGCTTCTTGATAGCTGGGGGCCGCGAGGTCGGGGCGACCAATGGTGATGTAGTCGTCACCGTTCGCCAGTTTCAGCACGGGAATGGCTTCAAATTCTTGGCGCGATTCATGGATCGCAATCAGTTCCCGACGAATGGCGATCGCTTCAATCGGTTCATCCCCTTCGGTATAAATGTGGGCTAAGTCTTGCAGAATTGCCACTTCCGCCACTTTGTCCCCTTGCTGCCGTACCAGAGTGAGCAATTCTTGATAGGCGATCGCCGCATCAGGATAATCAAACCACGACAGGTGCAAATCCCCCAACGCCACTAGGGATTGCTCCGCTGTAGCCAAATCGTTATTGCGGCGAGCATTGGCCAGGATTTTGTTGTAAAGGGCGACCGCTAATCGTCTTGCCCGTAACGCTTGATAGCCTTCCGCAATCTTAAGCATTAGCTCATAATCAACGGGGTCCGTGGCTTCGGTTTCCAGTTCAATGGCCAATAAGCGCTGAGTGATAAATCGTAGCTCCGTGGTCTGCTGCTCACTCCAAGCAATGCTGCCCACCCGAGTCAGGGCCGCTACCTCTTCATATGGCCCCAGTAGCTGTCGTAGGCGTGCGGCTCGTAGCCAAAACCCAAAGGCTTCTGAAAGGTTGCCATCACTGAAAGAGGTATCCCCAGCCTGTTGCAGTTCGGCGATCGCTTGATTGAGAATCCGCTCCTCTGGGGGACTGAGGGGACGCTCGATCACCAAATCAGGGACTCACGGGTCATGGGGAGTGTCTTCGTCAACTTCTTCGGGAAGATCTAGGGGATTGGGAGGAAATTGGCTATTTTGTAGAATGTTGGCTTGGGCCAAAGCCGCATCTAACCCCGCAGACCAGAGACAGAGGGTTGCGATCGCTGCTCCCATGCCACACCTTAGTACCCTGAGGGATGGCGATCGCCCCTGTCGCGTTTTCATCACCTTTCGTCTTACCGTGTTGTCCCTCATCACCATTGATCTCCCGTCTGTCATGCTGCCTAATGGCTGGGGTGCCTCAGCCGATTGCCTACTATCTTAAACACCAATGATCTAACACCAATAGTCTACCGTTTCCGGGGAAGGATCAATTTCATCAGGGGACAATGGTAATCCAGGAACGGCGTAACTGGGAACACCCTGCGATCGCCCAGCCGCCTCGTTATACTGACGGTGGTTCTGAATTTTTTACTTAGGTTTAAACAGTCTCTTGGCCTATGCTGAATGTTGGCGATCGCGCTCCCGATTTCACGCTCATTGACCAGAACGGTACGACCGTCACCCTTGACTCACTCGTGGCCAAAGGCGACTTAGTTCTCTATTTTTACCCTGCCGATTTTACGCCTGTCTGTACCGCTGAAGCCTGTGCCTTCCGGGATACCTATGATGAGATTACCGATGTCGGGGTCCAGATCATTGGCATCAATGCCCAGGACCAAACCATGCACCAAAAGTTTGCCAACACCTACTCACTGCCCTTTCCCCTGTTGTGTGATGCCCAGAAAACCGTGATTCGTGCCTACGGAGTCGAAGGACCGTTGGGTTTTGGGGTGCGGCGGGCGACGTTTCTGATTGACCAGAACAAACAGATCCGCAACCGAGTGGTGTCCGATTTGATGGTAGACAGCCACATGCAACTGATCCGTACGGTGCTGGAGGAAAAGCAATCATTGGGTGATGCAACGAGCATCTAGCAGGATTAGGGTCTTTTCCTGTAAAACCTGGCATCTTCTGCGAGTACGGGCCAGCGGTAGTCGGGTTGGGCTATGAAGATTGTCCAAGGCACGACGCGCTGCTTCAGGATGCTGTTGAATCCAGGGATCGGATTGGACATAATTAGCTTGAAAGGAATTTTGGTCCAGTAGCCAAAAGGTGACCGCGTAATCCTCAATAAACGCCCTGATATCCCGCTTTCTCTGACTGTACTGGACCTCGATTAATTCAGTCGTGCGTTGCCGTAATTGTTGATAGTAGCCCGTGTGATAAGGGATAGCATATTCGCTGCCTGTCAGGGTCGATCGCTGAGCGAAGGTGGGAATGTTGTTACCCTCATCAATCAGTGAAGCAACTCGGATAGAAATAGGTTGATTTTGGAGAAATTTATAAAGCTGGGGATAGTTGCCGTATTGGTAAGCCGTTATCGGGAACTCAGCAACCAGGGCGGAATAACCAATGATGACTGTGGTCAATAAAACGGTGAATCCAGCCGATACCAAGGCTTTGCCCCAATCTGCTGCGGTCGTGAAAGCGGCAGTGCCCGTGGACAATTTGCACCATTGCCATAGACCTTCCAGTAGACTGACCAGGATCATGCTGGCTGCAAAAGTCATGACAATCTTGATGCTATGTTGAGTGTAGCGGCTGGGTAGATGGAGGCGGAATAGGAGCCAGTGCGCGAGAAAAAAGCAGCCGATGGAGGAGACCAACAGTTGGAATAGTAGAGCGTAGCTGGGGTTGAGGGTTTGGCGCAGAAAACTTTTGGGAGATAGCCAGGGTAAGGCGAAGAGCAAAAGACCCAGTAGATTCGTGACAGGAGTAAAGATAATGTTGGGACGGAGGCCACTACGACCTTCGAGCCAGTATTCTACGGGATCAGATTGGAAATATTGCGATCGCGACCCATCCATTGATAATTCGGGAAATTGCTTGGCCTCCGCTAGGGTGAGGGTGGGACCATACTCACTGGTTTGCACGGCGTAGGGTAACAGGATCGCAAAGGCGACGATTAATCCGCCCAGGCAGAGAATGCGATCGCGCCGATTTTGTCTGAATTGGGGTCGCCATTCGTGCCATTCCACCAACCGTAATCCTAAAACCCCGCTAGAAATTAACACTAATTGCGGATAAAACAAACCTTGGAGGGCGATCGCCACCCAGGCCATGATCCATTGCTGGCGGACTACCCCGTCGATAAAGAGGAGTAGCAACGGATAAACAAACGCCTTGGGTGTAGCGGACACAATCGCATCGGTTAAGCCTAATCCTTGCATTAACACCACGCTGCTGCAAAATGCCGCTGATGGCACGGGAAATAATCCCAGGGTTGCCCGAAAACATAGCCCTGCGGTCAGAATATTGAGGCCCAATGGTAGGACTTTGTGGAGGAATAGCGGCGCAATGCCTACCCATGCCGCCAATCGGTAGACAAATTGATACCCAGCGGGAGCCACGGACTGAAAATAGTCGGCAATCAAGTCATCGGGAAATAGGGTCGGATCGAGAAATCGCTGCATCCAAAAGACGTGCTGACGAGCGTCATCTTGGACGACGTAAGCGCCACTGAAGGCTTGCTGCAACGTGAGGATGCCGTACCACAGAGCAAACCCTAAACTCAGCACGAGCCAGCCAGAGCAGTACTTTGCTGAATTCGAGGATTTTTCAGCAGTCTAGGGCTGAAAGATCAGAGAGTAGAGCTATCGCAAACTCAACAATCGGGTCATAACACTACGGCTAGGCTGGACGAATGCCAATACTGGAGCAATTTAAGGTGTCAGTAGCATACCAGTATCTTGAACCTCCGGAAAAATGACCCAGGATCACCAGAAAACCACCAGAGAATTACTGGGGAATGGAGGCGGGGCGGAGAGCGTAGAGGTTGGCGATCGCCATCAACTGTATTTCTGTTGCATCAGCCCTTGATTCTGGCATCTCGACAGGCACCAAGATCCGCACGTAACCTTCACCCTCAAATTCGTCCAACCGAGGCCAATGGTTGGGTAAATCAGGAGAACGGAAAAGCTGGACTGTTTGAAGAGATGCCGCCATATCCCACACTAGGCCGGGATACCCGATCGCTGCCCCGGCACTATTGGCATAACGGTGTCCTCTAACCTGTCCTGGTTGCCATTGACCTGAAATTGTCGCCATCACTGCCGCATTGGCGGCCCCAGGAGCTAAAGTGCCGTAAACGGCCAAGGACTGAGAGGGTTGAAACAAGGTCTCAATCAACCGTTCTGCTTCCGAGTGATCGGTTTCTGAGTGATCGGTTTCTGAGTGATCGGTTTCTGAGCGATCGGGATAGGGCCACAGATTTTGATGAGCTAACGTGAGGCGATCGGCATTAATCGTTTGCAAAATCTGGATGAGACCTGGAAGATTGAGGATCTGATGCATCGCACATATTCCAACCACTCAATCGTCGCCGATGATCCAGGCGATCGCTACTCCCACAGCCCCTAACCCTAACCATTGCGGCAGATGCAGCCACTGCAACAGGGCTAATGGCGCATAGGCCAACACATCGGTTAACACGATACCGACCGTCAACAAGAGAATCAGCAGAATAAAAGGCATCAATATCAGAAGAATGAAGTGAATTTTAGGGGTCAACGTTGCTGAGTTACTAAGCAAGGCAAATTACCAAGCAAGGATAGGGTGTGTGACAACGCACCTAGTTATAGATTCTTGAGTGGGAAGGCAGTAGGGCACTATCACAGACATGAAGCGGCCTCTCAGACTTTTAGTCGTCATCATCCCCGTCTAGATACAATTTATATCCGAAAAAGCCAATACCACCTACAGCAACAATCGAGCCTATGGTTAACAAAAAAGCGACAATATGCTTAGCAATAAAGACTGCTGATAACACAAGCACTAAGCTAGCAAAAACAATCGCACCAAACTTGAGCGTTTTGGGTAATTTTCTTAGCCAGCTTTTTTTTCGTTGGGGATCTTGATGTTTGGTGGTTTCGTAAAGTGGCGGCTCCGACTGCATGGATTGCTGTCGTTGTTCCGCTTTGTTGAGTTCCATCTCTAGCTCTCTCAAACGGATTTCTTGCTCTTTAACTCGTAGTTCTTCTTCCCGCTGTCGGAGATTGTCCTCGCTCATGTTTTCAGGGTTCATGATTTTAAGGCTTAAGATAGCAATTAAAATTAAGGTGTGAGTGGATGTAGGCGATCGCCCAGTTCCCACCACGATCGCCAATTATTTCCAAAATAACCTCTCTCAGGGACCGTTGCCTAGTCAGTCCCCTGGAGATACAAGAGAGATGCTCACGAGTCTGCCGTCAAATCTTCCAGGATATGACGGGCATAGTCCAAAGCTTGATCTGGGGTGGCGATCGCCCCTTCCGCATGGGCAATGGCCAACTGTTCTAACAACTGGCCGATCACGGGACCGGGTTTAAGGTGGAGCGATCGGGTCAAACTATGGCCTGTAACAATGGGGTTGGCATGAGCGATCGGGTTTTCCGGATCTAGGAAGAGGTGAATCAGCGGCACAACCACAGCGGGGGACTGTTCCAAGGCCAGGGCCATCAAGGCAACAGCGGGGAAGGCGGAACCCATGTCACGGAAGAAGAAAAATTGGGATCGATGGTCAGCAGGCAGGGAGCGATCGCGCTCCTGTTGGGGCATGAGTTGGGGCATCCAGCGCAGCACCGTCAGCACCGCCTGCACTTCAGAACGACTACATTTTAAGGCCCATAGCTGGGTTTCTGCGTCTTCGGGCTGGGGCGACACCAGACAGGCCAACTTAGCCGCTTTGATCCAACTGCGACCCGCTCCCGCTGCCCGGTGCTGGTCTGTGACCCAACTAGCGGCCACCGCTGCAAACTCAGGACAATCGGGACAAATCGTGGCGAGGGCATGGTCAATCCGGCGCACCCATTCCAATCCTAGGGCATTGGCTTGGGGCAACCAGGGCAAGAGCAGACCATCGGTCCAGGCTTGGCTCAACATGGTGCTGCCTGTGGCGCTGGTGAGGAGGTAACTCAGTTCTGCGTGAACCCGTTCTGGGGCCATGTGGCGCAACAGGGGGGCAAATTGGCGAATGGAGGCGTGGGTTTCGGGGTCAACGGTGAACCCCAGTTGGGCCGATTGGCGATAAGCTCGGAGCAATCGCAGGGGATCATCCTGAAGGTTCGTCACTGCCACCATTCGCAAGAGTCCCTGTTTCAGGTCTTGATAGCCGTTGAGCGGATCGAACAACTGGCGGGTGTGGGGATTGTAGGCGATCGCGTTCACGGTAAAATCACGCCGCTGCAAGTCTTCCTCCAGACTATCCCCCACCTGCTGAGCAAAATCAGCCGTAGCTCCGTCAAAGACCACTCTGGCAATGTGGCGGTCTGCATCCAGCACCACAAACCCGGTGCGGTGATGTTTGGCGATCGCCCGTGCCGTTTCCACTGCCCCCTCAGCTAGGACAAAATCTAGATCAATATGATCAGTGTCCCGTCCTAGTAAACCATCTCGAACACTGCCGCCAACCAAATGGGCAGACGGGGGGAGCCAATCTAGGGCAAAGGGCCACTGTTGCGGGTCAAAAATGGGGCCAGTCAGGGGCAAGGAATCCTGAAGCGGATGGGATGGGGTCAACGTCTCCAAATGCAAGGTCGGTCTATCTCAATTTCAACTTTTTTCAAGCGGCAAAAAAGCCATCTTCCAGCCTAGCGTATTGCGTTAATTTCAGGTGGTTAATTTCTAGTAAGACTCGGTTTCACCGATGCGCCTGCAATTCATTCGCAGGTGAGGATGGTAGGGCGAGGTGAGGCGATCGCCCCAAGCCCCCCGTCATCACCCACAGAGCCATCGTTTTCAACCACCGCTGTTGCCGCATCAGCCGCAGCACGAGCCGTCGTGCCGTTTTTAGGGGTCGCCAGTTCGACGAAAACGTCCGATCCAGGGTATCAGTGAAACCCAAAATCGCCAAATTCTCCCACCAGCGCCACTGTTCATAGCGATTGAGGACGGCAAGACTACCAATGTCCTGCCCTTGTTGGTGTGCCGTGGTTAGCACTTGGGCCAGCGCCGCCGCATCCCGGATGCCCAAGTTCATCCCCTGACCGCCGACGGGATGACAACAATGGGCCGCATCTCCCACCAAGGCTAGACGGGGTTGAACGTAGTGGCGACTGTTCATCAGTTGTACTGGAAACAGCATTCGCGGGGTCACGAATTCTAACCGCCCCAACTGATGGCCATAGCGCTGATCGAGAACCGCTAAAAATTCCGCGTCGCTCATCTCCATGTACTGCTGCGCTTCCGCATGGGGAGCTGTCAGCACAATTTGACAGCGGTTACCCGGCAAGGGCAGGGTGGCGAAAGGACCGCTGGGCCAGAAATGCTCACGGGCAATATTGTCGTGGGAATGCTCTGGCCGGATCACTGCGGTGACGCAAGATTGCCAATATTTCCAGCCATCGGTTTTAATGCCCACTTGTTGACGGAGGGGCGATCGCGCTCCATCTGCCGCTACCACCAATTGCGCCTCCACCCGATATTGAGTCTCATCCCGTTCAACCATCAACGACGTTCCACTCCCTTGGGATTCCAGGGCCATCACCGTGGTTTGATCCCACCAGAGTAAGTTGTCCATGTCCACGAGGGTTTGTTGCAGGGCTTGGGCCAGCACATGATGTTCGGCCACGTAGCCTAGTTGATCGGTACCCAAATCTTGGGGTTGCAAATCCACTACAGCGGGACAAGTGGCATCCGCTAGGCGAATCGTGCGAAAGGTGGTGATTTGCGGCAGAATCTCGGACCAAATCCCCAACCCATCGAACAAGCGACCGGATAACAGCGTAATGGCGTAGGCTCGTCGCATCGATAGGGCTGCATCCCGTGGCTGCTTGTCCAGCAGCATGACGTTTAAGCCGGATTGCTTCAGGGCAGCGGCCAAGGTTAACCCGACAATCCCACCGCCCACGATAGCGACATCACAGTGGATCGGGTCGGAATGAGACGACGGTTGGGGTGAGGAATCGGTCGATAATCTCTTAGGGGCCAGCGTAGAGGCCGACGTAGAGGGCCGGGAAGAGGACTGTGGCGATCGCAGCAAAACCATATTCAGCAATTAAATCGAGACACTAAGATCAAGCAACTAAGATCAAGCAACTAAGTACTTATACCTTTATATTGTGACGAAATTTGAACCAGTAGGCAATGTGGGTTGCCGCCATGATTCACACTTTGCTGCTGCTGTCTGGATGCTCCAGTCTGACCCTGGATTCGGCGTTACCATGATTGGGGGGCGATTTGACTCGATTTTGAATCAAGGCGCTCCATCCTTTATCAGCGTCAGACATTTATCAGCGTCAGAGGGAGTATTCTCGTGAATTTGTTTGTTTTGTTGGGGGTCGTCGTTGGAGGCGCGGCGATCGCCCTCATCCTTTACCTCATTTCCGCCCGCACCTATCAATCGTCCGATTCCGTCGCCAACGCCTACGATCAGTGGACCGACGATGGCATTCTAGAGTACTACTGGGGCGAACACATTCACCTCGGTCACTATGGCAACCCACCCCAGTCCAAAAATTTCCTCAAAGCTAAGGAAGATTTTGTCCATGAAATGGTGCGCTGGAGTGGCCTGGATCAGCTTCCCAAGGGAACGACAGTGTTAGATGTGGGTTGCGGTATCGGTGGCAGTAGCCGGATCCTAGCCAAAAGCTATGACTTTGATGTCACTGGGGTTACCATTAGCCCCCAACAGGTGCAGCGGGCGACCGAACTCACCCCAGACGCAGTATCAGCCAAATTTCGGGTCGATGACGCGATGGCTCTCTCATTTCCAGATGGCAGTTTTGACGTGGTGTGGTCCATCGAAGCGGGACCACATATGCCCGATAAAAATCTCTTTGCCCGTGAACTGCTGCGGGTGTTGAAACCAGGTGGAATTTTGGTAGTGGCGGATTGGAATCAGCGGGACGATCGCACCCAACCCTTGAACGGGTGGGAGCGCCCAGTCATGCGCCAGCTTTTGGATCAATGGTCCCACCCTGAGTTTGCCAGCATCGAGGGGTTTGCAGAATGTTTGGTCGAAACAGGATGGGTCCAAGGGGACGTACAAACGGACGATTGGACCGTGGCCACCTTACCCTCTTGGATTGACACCATTTGGCAGGGAATTATCCGACCTCAGGGCTGGTTACGCTTTGGCCTCCCCGGTTTTGTCAAATCCGTCAGGGAAGTACCGACAATCTTGCTGATGCGGCTGGCCTTTGGCGCGGGGCTGTGTCGCTTCGGTATGTTTAAGGCAATTCGACAGGCAGATTAAAGAAATTGGAATGGGGGTCTGGGTGTGAGGGCGATCGCATTGGGACTGAATGCATCACCAATCGGGCACAGGATAAACTCCTGACACTAGCGATTCGCAAACAGACTATCATCAGACTGAGACTATAGCGAACCTGGACTATCCTAGGACTTAGTGGAGGACGGCTCTAAGCTGTCTTCCTCTACCGCTTCCGCGCTACTGGGCAACTCCAAGCAATATCCCGCCCCATACACGGTTTTGATGTAACGGGGATGCCGGGGTTCCGGCTCTAACTTCGTCCGCAGATGGCGGACATGAACCCGGATAGTCTCAATGTCGTCGTTGGGGTCGTAACCCCACACTTCTTTGAGAATTTCTCCGGGAGAGACGGTTTGGCCATGACGCTGGAGTAAGCAGTGAATTAGCTCAAACTCTAAATGAGTCAGCTTGACCGTCTTATCGAACCAAATCGCTTCTAGGCGTTCTGGAATCAGGGTGAGCGGACCATAGTTTAGGATCTCCGAGCTTTTGGCGGCTTGGGGAATCCGATCCGTGCGTCGTAACAAGGCACGAACCCGCGCAAGCATCTCTTCAACTTCAAAGGGTTTGGTGAGATAATCATCCGCCCCCGCATTGAAGCCATCGACCTTATCTTGGGTTTGGCCCAAAGCAGTCAGCATCAGAACTGGAATATCAGCCGTACGGTTATCTCGACGGAGGCGTTGGCACACCGTAAAGCCGTCAACTTTAGGCAACATCAAATCCAACATAATGAGATCAGGCACTAACTGGAGTGCCAGTGCTTGCCCTTTAATGCCGTCAACGGCTTGGCTGACATCATAGCCAGCCATTTCCAAATTGACTGCCACTAGTTCCGAAATTGACGGGTCATCGTCTATTACAAGTATTCGGGGCATTGCTAAATCTGGGTTTGACTAAAAAGCAGGTTTACAAAA
>JBFRWC010000284.1:0-6908 GCA_051439365.1 Leptolyngbyaceae cyanobacterium | reverse complement strand
TCCCTGTACCGCATCCCGCTTATCCAAATCCCGCACCAAATTAATCGATCGGGAATAACGCCGATTTAGCCCAAAATACCGGGCCAAGGGCATCATCGCAGCAGCATCCACAATCGGACTTCCCGTTTCATCAGCAATAGAGAGTTGTGCGTTGGAATGCTGATCAGAATTTACTTGCTTTGCTTTTTTCCGAGTTTTCGCCATTGTTGCTTTACTCCCCTGCCGCGTCAGATTGATTGGCTTGACCATAGTACTGATTCAACATGCCTTGGGCTAAGTTCAGAGGTTCACCCGTAAATGAGAATTGTAGCCGTCCTGCCCCATCAGCGATCGCCACATTGCCATATAACCGCCCTGCCTGATCCAATGACTCGCATAGCGCCCCTTCCGTCAGCTTGAATACCAGCCCTGGACTTCCGGGATCATAAAGTAACTTACTTACTGGGATTGTCGAACCCTGAACGTTACCAGCAGCATGGTGCAAACAGGCATAGGCCACGATCGCAGGTGGCAAAGTTGCCTTTGGCCCAATCTGAAACCGATAGTGACGCTTGTCTCCTGCTGTGTGCATCAATCCCAGTTGGGTAAAGGGGCAATCTAAAGAGTCCTCATTCGTCAACCGCTTAACGGGCTGCTCCACATACATTTTCAACAGACAAAGCACATCTTTTTTGATGGAAGACTCTGCGGTACGAGGGGAAACGCGATCGCGCCAATCACACAACTCGCCCTCAATCTCCCCTTGGGTAAAATCATTGCGGCGAAACTCGCTAAACACATAACCCCACACTGAAGCTAGACAGGGTGATTCTGGCGTATGCTCCAATAACTTCCAGTGCAACAGCCACAGCGAAGCCGGATCTTCCAAATAGGTATCCCAACCCTCCGGCCCCAAAAGTTGCTGGCCAAACTCTGTCGGCTGGTCAGCCGACAACAGCTTAAACGCCATGACCCAGTAGCGGATAGAGCGCACCATATTTTTCCCTACCCCCAGCCGCACCGTCGCATCCTCAGCCAGGAATACACCGGGATCATCAGAAGCCCGATCGAACCCCTTCTTCAGCCAACCAAACCGGGGGTGAAAGGTTTCGTGACGAGCAAAGACAGGGGTAAATTTAGAACTAGCCTCAGAATCTTGGCGACTCTTCTTGATCCTCTGGGGGCTAGCAGCAGAGGAGGATGTCGCTGTTATCTGCTTGTCCTGAACTTGAACCATCACCCACTCCCCACTGTCATAATACTTCTGATCTCAGCACTCCCGTACCAAATTATGATAGCCGACCGTCAGGATGCAACCTAAACGACAACAAACTTACGGCGTTACCCTGACTCGCCCCTACTCAAGCGCCTGAAACCACTGTTCCACATCTGCCACCGTCTCAAACTCCAGTAACGCCTCTGCCAACGCCTCTACCTGGGCGATCGCCAGGGACTGAACCCGTTCACCGATCGCCTCCGGCAATGATCCCACCTTGCGCGTCAATAGACGGAGAATGAGCGATCGCTCCTGTCGAAAAATCTCCTCACGGCCTTCCTCTCTGCCTTCCTCTCTACCCTCCTCTCTGCCTTCCTCTCGACTTTCTTCCCTCAATTGCTGATAGAGGCGAGTATCTTCAAATCGTATATCCAGCATGGCTTCTACTTCCTGACGAGTAAGTTGAGTAAATCGATAGCTTAAAATCATGATGATTAATTCTACGATCGCTTTCCGTTGCGGTTCACTAATTTCCGCTTGGGTCCGCTCCAACAATAATCGCGCTTGTTGGGGGGCTTGGGTCTCACTTAATGTTGCTAATACCAACAAGCCAACCCCCACGGGCAACTGTTGTAGATTCCCCAACTCTTGGAGATAGATCCGGTGGACTTGTTCGCTGTCAAGCAACGCCCGATAGGGGTGTACATTAGACTGTTCGAGCGATCGCGACGGATAAATAATCACCGCTTGCCAATCATCGAACCGTTGTCGTTGTCGATAGAAGTAAAGAAACGCCTCACTAAAGATCCGTTCATACAGTTCCTCATCTTTCTGGAATTGGACCTCACAGAAATACACGGTTTTTGGATATTCACCCTTATCCGGCGGCAAAAAGACCCCATCAATTTCAAACGTCGGCTCCTTCACTGCAACCGAGTCAAATCGATAATCAGTGGCATCAGGTGGCACTGCATCCAAGAGGTCAAACAACAGCGTCGGCGACTGACTAAACAACCGATAAAATAGAGTATCTCGGCGCATTTAAGCTTTCCCAAAATGACGGTCAAACAGCACTGTATCATCGCTGGTCAATATGCCGTAGAGCCAGTCCTTTTCTATTAAGATTCACTACGATCGCAGACACAAACCAATCTCCAGTTCAACAATACCGTTAAGCCGTGGCGGGAGCCGTGGTCATGGAACTGACGCTTACTGGGTTTGTGTATGTTACCCACCATTACTTCTGCCCCGCAGATTGAACTAAATCAAACCACCTTCACTCACCTGTGCCAGCAGAGTACTGTGGGTAAACGGTTGCCTAAAGCTCTCTACGTCCACGTTTCTGCCCTGAAAGCTCTGGATGGAGAGTTGCAAGAGTATGAAGCGATCGCCCATACCATCCTCACCGCCAACCCCCACCCACTCCCTCACCCACCCACTCACCCACCCACCCTCATCAAATTCAACTTCACCGCCTTCCAAATCGCCTACCTGATCTACCCCGACTTTGACACTGATCCCCACCCTGCTCTCCAGTGCAGCATTCAAGTTAGCCTAGACACCCTCTCCATAAACCACCGCGACTACAGTACTACTGACAATCCCCCTATCCTCCATCGCAAAGATACGTTCGTTACCCCCGACTATCCCCACTACCCCATCTTCCGCCACCTAACCCAACAAGAGGAAGTCATGGGACTCCTCGACAACTCCCGCACTATCGGTTTCCGTACCGCCTGGGAAAAGCGCCTCTGTGATCCGGTCAACCAGCACTACCTCCAAATCCACAACCACTCTCTTGCCTGTGCCCTACCCTCTGGTTCTAACTCCCAAAATCCAAAGTCCAAAATCCAAAATCCCAAGATTCAGCGTCACAAAGCGGCGATCGCCCGTGCTACCTGCTCCAAACCCATTCGTCTGGCTGTAGAAGCTGGACTTTTCCCAACCGACACCACCTACTTTGACTACGGTTGCGGCCACGGAGCCGATATCGCATATATCCATCGCCTTGGCCTCAGCAGTACGGGATGGGACCCCTACTATCGACCTGAGTCAAAACCAACCGCTGAGAGCACTGCCGATGTGGTTAACCTGGGCTACATCGTCAACGTGATTGAAGATACTGCTGAACGGCGAGAAGCCTTGGTCAATGCTTGGGCGATCGCCCAAACGGTCTTGATAGTAGCCGCCCAAGTCTTGATTGATGATCGCTCCCGTGGCGTTATTGCCTATGGCGACGGTATCATCACCAGTCGCAACACCTTCCAAAAGTACTACGAACAGGAAGAACTCAAAGCCTACATCGACCAAGTGCTGGGCGTAGACTCCATTCCCATCGCCCTCGGTATTTATTTTGTCTTTCGGGATGAGGGTCAAGCCGAAACCTTTCGGGCTTCCCGCTATCGCTCCCGTGCTAGGGCACCCCAAATCCGCATCAAGGTTAGCAAGTTTGAGGAGTACCGCCAGCTCTTGCAACCGCTGATGGATTTCTACACCGAACGGGGGCGCTTACCCACTAAGGAGGAATTGGTAACGGATGAGAACGCCCAAAACTGCACCGCTATAAAGGATCAGTTTGGTTCGCTCAAACGGGCCTTCAAGATTATTCTGCAAGCCACCGATGCCGGAGAATGGGACGCGATCGCTGACACCCGCCGTCAAGACTTGATGGTGTACCTTGCCCTCAGTCACTTTGGTCGTCGCCCCAAATTCCGTGATCTATCCCCCATTGTCCAGACTGACATCAAAGCCTTATTTGGCAGCTATCAGCAAGCTTGTAATGCCGCTGACCTAATGCTGATGAGTTTGGGCAACACAGAATTATTAGCGGAACGCTGTCGTCAAAGCCTGATCGGTCAACAGCGGCCCAACTCCCTCTGGGTTCACGTTTCTGCCCTAGACCAACTCGATCCGCTCCTGCGCCTTTACGAAGGCTGTGCCTCCCGCACCATCGGACGACCTGACGACGCCCCTGCGGTCAAGGTCCACCGCCACAAACCCACCCTCACCTACCTGTTCTCGCCCCATTTCGACAAAGATCCCCCTCCTGCCCTTCATACCAGCATGGGTATTGGTCTACGGGATCTGCACGTCCGCTACCGGGACTACGCTCCAGACAATCCGCCACTGCTGCACCAAAAAGAGCAACTGCTGCTACCGGACTATCCCGACTACAACAAGTTTGCCAAGCTCAGCCAGCAGGAACGCAACTGGGGGTTGCTGGATGATGTTGCTGCCATCCATGACCGTCGCGGTTGGGAGAGTTGTCTAGAAGAACACTGTGCCGAGTTGAGAGGCCACCGAGTGGTGTGGCGCAAGGATGCCGATCCCTATCGGGTCAAGGTGGTGAAATCTGCGATTCGTACTCGCCGTAACGAGTCCACATCATCTGATAGCTAACCCACTATGGCAACTGCTGAATCTTTTCTATCCAAGTCTGTAATCCCTTCTTAGTTGGGACTCCAGAGGTGGTAAATGTCCAAATATCTCGCTTTTGCTGTGGCCCATAGCTGATGTGGATTGGTCGCTCTGCCCCATAAAAGTACAGCGAATCAAACGGCAACTGCTGCTCTACGATCCAATCCACCAGTTCATCACTGGGTAAATCCAGAATGCGGAAGTCACAGGCAGCACCAAGGCGATCGCAGTAATACTTCCCATTTCGATTTACCTCATGGGCCATGTGTTGGTCTAAATTGGGACTCACAACCCCATTCTTGATGCCTGTTATCGGATCTTTCTTGGCTAGCCACCGCTTTAAACCTTTGGAACAAAAGCCGTAGGTGAGACGAAAACGGTCATGTCCAAATTCATCAATTACTGGGTCAATAATGTGTTGGCAGAGTGCCTCCAGTGCCGGGATGGTCTCGGCTTCATTCTGAGGAAATGGGTCGAGCTGATTGGCATACTTGCCATACGTCTGGGTACAGGTACAAAATTCCTCCAGCATCAGATATTTGCCTAACTGAGTCACCGTCATGCTCTCCCTGCTAGAAACGCCACCGTCACCATGAGCATACTGCCCATCCCAGTTACTTTCCCCTTGGTGATGTTAGCTGAACGGGATTGGAACACCGGATTTTAGGCTCAATTGTCCGGAAGATAAGTCATCATTCACGATATTAAGCAAATATTGGGGTAATACACGCCCAATTTCCTGGAGGCTGAACTGCTTATGAAATATGGGCTACAGCCTATCAGCAAGAGTATTGTCTAAGTTCGGTCTAAACCTCCCCTGATTCCCTGGAGAAAACTGAGTTCCAATCCGATACTCATCTCAACAACACCAAAGAGATGAGGAGAAACCATGATTCTGATATCTTCCCTAATACCAGCAACCCACAATCCAGACTCTAGACCTCCAATCCAATCCAATCCAAACCAATACACCATCCCGACCATTAGCCAGAGTGGAAGAGGCGATCGCCCCCGGAGAAGATGGGCAGGTGTATTTTGAAGGGACGTACTGGCGGACACGATTTTACGATCCCGATTGTCAGGCGATCGCCCCTATTGGCAGCAAAGTGCAGGTAGTGATGCGCGATCGCCTTCCCCTTCTCGTTATGCCAAACTATGTTCTCTCTGAGGCGGTAGTTAAAGATGATCAAGATTGATGATCTGACTCCCCTACAACAGTCGCTGTGGAAGTGAGAGTGTTTATTGGTGATCGTCCCTCAAGGGATAAAGCTTTTGCAAAAGCCAATACTCTCGCAGTTTATCGCTTACATCAGAGCATTGATAATGATTGTTTCACTCTCGCAATTTGGTTGGGTGCCTTCATGTTTTCAAATAACTGTATTGATTGACAAAAGCTAGTTCGACTCTTGTCTACTTCCCCTATTTGTCTGTAGCTTATCCCTAGCTGATAATAAACTTCTGGCAAATCACAGTTAGCACCAACTTTTTCCAAAATCCTGATAGCCTTTAGATGCCCAAAAATAGCCTCTTCATATTTAAATCTCTCGCAGTCAACTTCTGCTACTCCACTTATGATCCTAGCTTCAGCTTGGGCAAAATATATATGCATTTTATCAGAGAGAGCATTTTGATAGGCTTCCATTGATTGTTCTAAGTAGCCAAGAGTTTTATAAGTTCTGCCTAGTATCCATAGATAAAAGCTAAACTCCCAGATATCACCATATTTACCAGCCATGATCTTCATATATGAAGAATTTGCCAATTGAAGCCCTTTCCTACGCTGGCCGATTTGGGCCTTGACGAAAGCTAAAAATGCCTCAGCTTTTACAACTCTTTCCTCTCGAAAATCTTCACTTGCCAATTGAATTGACTGATTAAAAAACGATTCTGCCTCCTCTAAATCCCATAAATATGTCTTATATACTCCAGTAGGGCGTGTCATCAATTAAGCCAGATTACAGATGCAGCCAGGTGAATCGCACCGAGAAAATTGACAGTTCGTTTGTCATAGCGAGTGGCAATGGCTCGATACTGCTTCAACTTTGCAAAAAAGTTCTCAATCAGGTGACGAGCTTTATACAGCTCCTTGTCATACTCAATGGGGTGCTTGCGATTTGACTTGCTCGGAATCACAGGTTCAATATCTTGAGCCTGCAATACCGCCCGGACTCGGTCATCTGCATCATAGGCTTTATCCGCCAGCAGTGCCTCGGCCTCAACGCGGGCGAGCAAGACATCGGCTCCATTGAGGTCATGAGCTTCTCCCGATGTCAGCACGATTTGAGTGGGATTGCCC
>JBFRWC010000283.1:0-13549 GCA_051439365.1 Leptolyngbyaceae cyanobacterium | reverse complement strand
TCCCTAACTCCCCCACTCCCTAACTCCCTAACTCCCCAAAACCATGTTCACAGGTCTCATTCAGACAACAGGAATCTTACGGACAGTCACACCAGAAGCGGTGCAAATTGCTTGGGGGCACATGGCTCCGAGGGAATTTGTGCGAGATATGGCCATCGGCGACAGTATTGCGGTGGATGGCATCTGCTTAACGGTGACGCGCATTTTGGCCGATAGCTTTTGGGCAGCGGTGTCCCCCGAAACGGTCCAGCGGACGATTTTGGCCGCACAACAACCTAATGCGATGGTGAACTTGGAGGCATCGTTGCGGGTGGGTAGCAAAATTGGCGGACATTTTGTCACCGGGCACATTGATGGCGTGGGACATCTCCAGGCTTCCACCCAAACTGCCAATGCCTGGGAAATGGCTTTTACGGTCTCCGATGGGCGGGTAGCACGCTACATCGTTCCCAAAGGGAGTGTAGCGATCAATGGAGTGAGTTTAACCGTTGCAGACTGTAACGCGGCTGGCTCTTGGTTTACAGTGGCAGTGATTCCCCTCACCTATGCTGAAACGAATTTGCGATCGCTCCAACCCAATAGTCCGGTCAATCTAGAAGGGGATGTGCTGGGCAAGTATGTGGAGAAATTTGTCCGACTAGGGAGCAATGGTCATGCCATGCCTCAGCATCATGCTAGCCTGAATCAGGCTGACCTGAAAGACTGGCAGCTTGGAAATGGGGCCACAGGAGAGACCGAACCGTCTCCCCTGTCTGCTGATTTTCTGGCGGAACACGGATACGGCTAGAGACAAGTCCGGCTAGGGACAGGTCCGGTAAGGTTGTCCCAGTCGCCCATGAGCATGAGCATTGGGACTGGCAACTAACACGATGTTGTTGTTGTCATCCACATGCCAGTGTTGGGCCTCCACAATGGCATCGGGGACCGCTTCCAGGGATGAGTCGTCACCAGGGTCTGGTTCAGCGCCAGTAGGATACTCGACCCAATCGGTAAAGAGATCGTCGGTACCAGGGGTGTTGGCTGGGGTGGGAGGCAACCCACCTCGACCCGTGACGGTGAAATTGCCGAGGCGATCGCTGGCTCCCGGTCCCGTGGGACAGACTTCTGCAATCAAGTCAGACCCGTCTACCAATCCGCTGGGCAGTTCTGCTAGACCACGGCTGGGGTCTACCCCTGCCACATTGATAAAGACTTCGCCATCCAAGTTCGTATCGACTTGGGAAATAGCGGTGACATCGCTGGTGGGGAGAAATTCCGTATCCAGTTTCGCTGGATCATCGGTTCCCAAGAGTTCTCGCAAGTCGTCCCCTGTGCGAACGGTCAGCCCAAAGACCTGCTCCGCATTTAATTCCGTTCTCCCAGCAAAACTATTAAAGGCGTTGGAGGTAATATCATCATTGCCAAAGGGTTCGGCAATAATAAACCCGTCATCGGCTGTAGAAATCGTAATATTGCCCCCTTCTCCCCGCCGCAGCGCAATTCCCGCCGAGGTTGAAATTCGGGTTGATCCTCGCAGGAGCAAAATTGAGTCAGCCGTGATCGTGATATTCCCACTGTTGCCCTCACCCGTTTCGGCAAAGATACCCCGTTCTCGTTCTGGGGTCGCATTGACCAAATCGTTATCCATGTCGATGGTGTTGGCCGCAATAAAAATATTACCGGCAATCTGGTTGGCCTCATCAGTGTCTTGTCCGCCGATGACCCCTCGACCAAAACTGCTGACACTAAGAATCGCACCATCGTTGATTTCTAATCGGGAGGCCGGAGTGGCAAAGGGTTCCTCTACGCCGATCAAATCAGGGCTGTTATCATCGTTGATGACGGTTTCATCCAGGGTAATGTCGCCGCTGACAAAAATAGAGCCGCCAATGCCAAAGTTCCTGGAATTGGCATCCAGTTCTGGCAAATTCACACTGCTGAACACGGCACTGGGGAATCCAGCTTCCACCCCTGCTAGAATAATGCGATCGCCCACCAGAAAAACATCCCCAGCATCGGCATTGGCCGCTTGACTGCGGGTTTCGGTAATCAACTGAGCGCCGTTAGCAATAACAATCTCCTCAGCAGCCAGGGCGATCGCGGGAGCCTCGTCTTGGTTAGAGGTTGTGATATTTTGGCTGGGGCTGAGTTGGGAGGCTGAGTTGGAGGTGTTGCGACTCAGATTATTTTCGAGGGTAATGCCGTTGCCTGGGACATCGAGTCCACCCGCGACCATAATGCGGCCCCCCGCCCCTTGGGCATTTTCCAGGCTACTGGTGATGATGCCACTGGTGCGGGAGTTGCCCCCCACGCCATCCAAGGTGACGCGATCGCCAATCACAAACACCTCGCCTGCGTCGGCAGTCTGGCTGGCCCCATCGGTCTGGGCTTGCAGTTGAGCCCCATTGGTAATGGTAATAGTTTGTGCAGGACTCACCAAGGTCCGGTTGGCCCTGCGGTTGACCCGAAACGCGCCACCCAGGGTGATGGCTCCTCCAGCACCACGGGCATTTTCCTCGACGCTCGTGCGGATGCCACTAGAACGATTCCCCTGTGCTCCGTCTAATTCGATTTGGTTAGCGATCACAAACACGTCTCCCGCATCAGAATCATTATTGGTGCTGGTGCCACTGGTTTGGGCTTCCAGTTGGGCACCGTTGGCAATGACGATGTTAGCGGCAGGCTGAATAGTTAACAATTCATTATTGCTATCAAAGCGGATGCGATCGCCCAGAACAATGCGCCCCCCGGCCCCCGCTGCGCCTTCCCGGACGAGAGTGCGCATATTACTTGTCCCCCCTTCCTCTCCCAGACGAATGTTACGGGCAGCCACAAAGATATCTCCCGCATCACTACCAGCTTGACGGCTGGCGGTCTGGGCACGTAGTTGTCCCTGTTGGCGAATCATGACGGAGTTAGCAGGCTGTATCCGACTAATGTTGCCTTCCTCATTAATGCGAACACGACTACCGATGATAATTTGGCCCCCTGCACCTTGGGCGGCGGCTCCCGCACTGGTACGAATGCTGCTCAGATTCTCGCTATCTTCCTCCCCCACTTCCAGCCTGTCTGTTACTAGAAAGATGTCCCCTGCGCTGCCCGTGCCAAAGGTTTCCGCTGAAACGAGGGCACCGTCGGTCAGCGCAACCAAATTGGCCGATAATAAGCGCTCAAATGAGCCTTGGTCATCGAAGCGAAATCCTCCTGTGAGGAACACAACCCCACCTTCCCCTTCACTATCACGGTTGACGCTGGTGAAAGCTGCACTGGGAAATGCCCCAACACCATCAAACTTAATCGTTTCAGCCGCAATAAAAATATCTCCGGCATCAGAAGAGGTCACTAATTCACCGCTGATGCCAGAGGTTTGGGCCTGGATCTGGGCACCGTTTATGACCCGCAACCGTTCAATCGGATCAATGGCAATCAGTTGGCCATTGTCGTCCCGAACGATGCGTCCAATTAAGACGTTACCGCCTTGACCAATGGCTCCTGGGCCGATGCTGCTGAAAATAGAGGTATTCGATCCCCTCATGCGGATGCGATCGCTCCCAATTTGCACAAACCCAGCATCACCGCGACCCGCTCCCCGGTCATCCTCTGGATCAGCCAAGTTAGTCCCATCAATCTGGGTCTGGATTTGAGCACCATTTCGCAATCGAAGGGCGGCAGAGGTAACACTGACCGTCCCCGAATTGCCCACAGATTCACGGCCAATATTACTAAATATGCTGCTATTGTCTAGAACAATCAGGTTGTCTACTTCAATCAAAACACTGCCTGCATCGCCGATCGCACCAGGCAGGGTCAGTGACCGATTGGCCCCATTCACCTGAGTCTGCAATTCAGCATTGTTGAACATCTGTAGGTTTTGGGCCTCTACAAAAATGTCCCCCGCATTCCCCTCTGCTCCTGCCTCAGCAATCGTGAAGATTGCCGAATTGTCTATCAGAATATCGCCAGTGGCATTGAGGAAAACAAATCCGGCATTGCCATCGACTCCAACTACGCCGTCCCCAAAGGTGCTGGAACTCACCTGCGCTCCGTTCCGGATGGTCATGGAGCCAGCCTCCAGTAAGATCAGCCCCGCGTCTCCTGTTCCAATCGTACTCGTACTCAGTTGCGCTGAATCCTCAACCACTAAAGACCCTGCTTCTAGGGAAAGCAGCCCTGCATCCGCATCATTAAACGTATTGCTGGAAACCAAGGTGCTGTCGCCAGTGAGAGGGTTGGTGCCAGTCACAGTGATGACCCCATTTGCCCGAATAAAGATGGTTCCAGCGCCCTGCTGGTCTTCAGTAAAGTTATTCACATCAAACCCGACATTGGCATTGTCTGTACTGACCTTAGATCCACCACTAATCTCGATTGTTTCAGGGACAAAATCTACGAGTTCATCTAGGAATGTTTCACCAATCAAAATAATCCCCAAGTTGCCTTGACTGAGGATCTGACTTTGGTTCGCGATCGCCATTTCTTCCGCCGCACCAGCAATCACTAATCCGGCCAACCCACTGCCAGAATTAGTCGCAATGACTCTGGAATGATCTAACGTGAATGAACCCGATGATAACAAGCTGACAAAACTCTGATCATCGGTGACGTTATTGCTGTTGCGTTGCTCACTGTTAACTTCGGCCTCATTGGTAATCCGAATGCTCCCTGCCCGAACACTAATATTGCCACTTAGGGGAGTTTCCGGCAATTCCGATAATTCCGATCGCGCCTGTAAGCCACTCGGTGCGACCACATCATCTGTCTCCACAATGTCTACGGCACTGGTAGAGGCGAGAACAGGATCAATAATTCCCAGAGCTTGATCGAGAGCGTCATCAAAATTTAGACTCGGATCATCGACTTGTAATTCTGCCACTAATTCAAAGACTCTCGCGCCAAAATCTGGGTCCGATCCGTCAATGGTGAGGGCATTGGATACATTCACAGTGATGTCTCCCGCGTTACCGGAATTAAAGGCTGCCGATAGAATTTGGCCCCCATCTTGGAGAGTCAGGTTATTCACATTAATGGTAATAGACCCGGCATTTCCTGTGGAGCGACTCCGAGTTCCAATCACTCCTCCGTTACTGATGGTGAGATTATCTGTCGTGACTTGAATACTAATGCCATCGGCTCCCAAGGAACTACCAGAGCTAACATATTCGGTTCTAATTGGAGCACCACTGGCATCTAATAAACTAAAGCCATTGTCATCTACTTCAAATACCGTGGTTCGTTCTGTGGACGCAAATAAACCACTGGAAAATCCACCAATCGTTCCATCCGCAAATCGAGTCGGGGCAAACCCAGAAATAGTCACACTGGATGGGATATTGAGATCCAGTGGCTCAATGGTAATACTGCCCGTATTGCCTGCTCCTGCAACGGTCAGGGCTAGAATTTCGGCCCCACTTTCCATATTCAAGGATTGGGTGCGGAGCAAAATGTCACCCCCACTCCCGTTACCAAAAGTACTGGCTTGAATCAGTCCAGCATTTGCCATTTCGATGGAATTGGCCTCAACCGTAACACTGCCTGCACCACCAGAATTCAAGGAAAATGAGGTGAGGAAACTATCGCCTGTGTTCGCAAAGAGGCCGCTGTTCGGTCCTTCATTGCCAATGATGTCATCAATGCGATCGCTCGTCTGATTGGTTGGATCTTGCACAAACGTGAAAACATCACCCAGCCGATTATTAAAATTGGGGTCGATCCCGGTGATGGTCAGAGTATCCGCAACCGTCAGATTGATATTCCCAGCATTCCCATCCGCCCGACTATTGGCAATGATCTGCCCACCTCGTAGCAAAGTAACATTATTGGCATCAATGGTCACACTGCCGCCATCGCTGTCGTTAAAGGTACTAGCGGCAATGACGGCACTATCAGTAATCGTCAAGTCACCCGTGCTAATTTCAATATCTCCCGCGACGCCTGACGCGCCCCGCTCGGTTAACGTGAGAATGCCGCTAGAGAAGCTCCCACTGGTTGCCGCCGCAACCCCTGAAAGCTGGATCGAATCGGAGGCAGTGATGGTAATGGTATTGCGCTCATTCCCTCCCTGGGCACCAGGGACTTGATTAAAGGTGCGGAATAGAGCGGAGCCGATTTGCGATCCGCCGTCCAAGGTCAGGGTTCCCGTTTGAATGGTGACATCGCCCGGTTGGCCGATTCCCCCCGGCCCAATGTTGGCACTAATCAAACTGCTGTCGGTGAGAGTCAAGGCTTCAGCGACCTGAATGTTGATATTGCCAGGATTCGCCTGGGCGGAAAATCCAGGAGTCAGAACAGGAAACGTATCTGTTTTGACATTGGCATTGTTAGCCAGGGTTAAGTTACGGGCAATGATGGTGATATCACCACCTTGGTTAGCACTGTCAGGACCAAGGCTGAAGCTGACGATTCCGGCAAGATTGCCCAGGAAGGAAGTGCCTGCAAGGATGGTATCTCCCCCACTTTCCAGAAAAATGTCACCGCCTAGCACTCCGGTTGAGTTGATCAGAGAGTTGGGGGTTAAAGTAATGTTCTGACCCGATCGTAGTGTGACATTACCGCCATTGCCCAACGTCACACTGGAAAAATCTTGGAAGTCGGTCAGGGGCACCGGATCAACATTAATAATTCCATCAACTACAATGTCGCCTCTGGCATGAATATCAACATCCCCCCCCCCAAGAAAATCGCCGTTGAGAATGGCCCGTCCTTGATAAAAGTCATCTTGGAGGCTGGCCGTGACCGTGATATCGCCCGGAATCCTATTCCCCGCATCATTTGGTTCATAGAGGTTGGTGAGCAAAATACGCCCTGCCTGGGGAGTGATATTGCTGCCCCCGGTCAGGGGATTCGTGTCCGGAGTCGAGAAAATAATGGCCCCAATGTCAATATTGGCGGTGCCGCTGGTCGATGGGGCATTGAGTGGAAAGGGTGCGGCTGGGGTAAATAGTCCGGTTGGGGGAGTCAGGTTCGGGACTCCGATGGCAGTGGTGCCAGCCCGAATATCCAAAGTGGGTTCTGTGCGCCCATTAATGGGAATCACGCTGCCGTTGGCGAGGGTGGTATTCTCAACAATGCCTTCCACGGGATCGGCCCCTTGCAACCAGACAAACCCCGGAATGGAGACGCTACCCCCGGCAAAAATATGAAGGGATGCCCCGGAATAAGTCTCAAACGCCACATCTCCTGTAGCTCTAATCACTGGATCATTGGGACTCTCTAGTCCTCCCAAGGTCGTATCCAACTGCTCAATCCGGAAGTCGCCACCGCTGGAATAATGGGCATCTCCACCCACTGCACTGGCCGATCGCAAGGTCATATTCCCACCGGACCAAAAGCCGCTATCGGGATGGCTCAAGGCAAAAATATCCACCGTGCGATCGCCCTGCACCACCATCTCACCCTGAGTCGCGGCAATAAACGGCGCATCCACGCGATCGCGCACCCGCAGCGTATCCGCAGCCCGGAGAGTCAAGTCACCCCCGGCCCATAACTGACCTTCCAGATCCAGATTGCTGCCATCCAAAGTTAAATCGTTCCCGGCATAGAGGATGGCATCGTTGGTGATAGTCCCAGTGCCGAGCTGGAGCCCAATCGGAGCCGTCACCGTCAGCAATGGTGGCGCTTGGGGATGGGTGGCGCTGAAGCTGGAGCCGTTGGGGAACGTGAAGCGATCGCCCGTGCTGACGACCAAGGAACCGCTGATATCCAACCGAGCATTTTCGCCAAAAATCACCCCATTGGGATTGAGCAAAAACAGGCTGGCGGCACCATCCACCCCCAGAGTCCCCATAATATCCGAGACATCATTGCCCGTGACGCGACTGAGGATGCTTTCGATTCCAGCAGGATTGCTAAAGTACACCCGTTGGAACTCATTGACATTGAACTGATCAAAGCTGTGGAAGAGAGCGGACCCTCTGGCAGCACCGCCCTCGATGCGATCGCCGAGCGCCCCTCGGATGGGGATATTGGGGGTGAGAACAGAGGATTCTGCTCCCAGGGTAGTATCGGGAATGATCTGAGCTTGGGCAGGGGGGACTACATCCAAAATGGACCAACTGCATACACCGAGGAAAACAACACCTGTAGCGAGGGTGGACTTCATCAATCTCTCTCCTGTTTGATGGATGGGGGAAGAAGGGGGTATTGCGTTACTGATGGCATCACAATAGCGCACTTCCATCCCTTTTTTGATGAGAATTCCAGCCACAGGAGAGTGATTTTCAAGGAGATCAGCACCTCAGATCCCCGGCATCTTTGAGATGCCGGGGATCTAGTGCTAGGGATCTAGGGTCGGGGATCGAATCTAGGCGATCGCCAATAACTGATCGGCTTGCTTAGCAGTCTCAAAGAAGAACCGTACATTGTCCTCCGGCGTGTCCTTCATCACCCCATGCCCCAAGTTGAGGATGTGGCCACTATTACCCGCTTTCTTGATCGTATCGATAATGCGATCGCGAATGAACTCGTGTGACCCATACAACACCCCCGGATCAAGGTTGCCCTGCACTTTCATGTCACCCAATCGCCGTCGAGCATCCGCCATATCCACAGTCCAGTCCACACTGATCATATCGGGACCCGCCAGCTTCATTCGCTCCAACAATCCGGCACTGCCACTGACTAACAGGATCAGCGGCGTATCCGGGTGGGTCTTCCGCACCGTATCAAACACCTGCTTTTGGTAGGGTAAGGCAAAGCTTTCAAAGTCTAAGGGGGAAAGATATCCTGCCCAGGAGTCAAACATTTGCACCACTTGGGCACCACAGTCAATCTGATGACAGACATAGGTGGCGATCATGTCCGCTAACTTACCCAACAAAGCGTGCAACATGGCAGGTTCAGAAAAAGCCATGTTCTTGACAATGGAGTAGGACTTGGAACCCTTACCCTCCACTGCATAAGCCGCCAACGTCCACGGCGCACCCACAAATCCTAGCACCGTAGATTCATTTTTCACCTCATCCCGCAACGCTTTGAGAATGGGACGAATAAAGGGCAGTGACTCATCGGGTTCCAGGGGATGGAGCGCATCAACCTGAGCCTGGGTGCGAATCGGGTCGTCCATAATCGGACCCCGACCTTCAGCAATATCCATGCCAATGCCAATCCCCGGCAGAGGCGTAACAATATCCGAAAAGAGAATCACCCCATCGGGCTTAAACGCTTTCCAAGGCTGAAGCGACACCTCGATCGCCACATCTGGAATTTCAGACCGCTCCCGAAACGAGGGGTACTTTTCTCGCAAGTCCCGATAAGCCTTCATATATCGACCCGCCTGTCGCATCATCCAAACGGGAGGCCGATCCAACACTTCGCCTCGCGTCGCTCTCAACAAATAGGGAATATCAGAGGGTCCGGTCATCACTTACGTTCCTTGCGAAATTAATACACACTTAAAGTCCATCTGTAAGCTTATCATCCAGTGCCTCTCCTCTTTGCAGAATTCGGAGGAAGGTTGTTACAAAAATTCATTTTTGGGAATTTTTTGCTATTTTTTAAGGTGCCTCACCCGATTACAGGGGCGGAATGGAGCCAGATTGGATCATCCCTGAGCTACTATGGGCATCGGTAACGATTGAGGGGCGAGCGATTGCCAAACTTGCAGGGGCAGGGTGGAGCGATGGTTCATGCAGTCCCTTGTACAGGCCGTAAGGAGAAGCTGGACCATGAGATTACGTAACCTTCTTCCGGGTGTCTTGGGGGTGGTTGGCTCCCTAGTGATGACGACGGTGATGGCATCAGTGGCGGAGGCTGCCGAACTTCAATTTTGGCGGTTCAACCGTGATAACAATCGCCTGACCTTCACCACCAATGAGGGAGTGCGACCCCGCGCCCAATTGATTAGTGACCCCACCCGGGTAGTGATTGACCTGCCAGGGGTGACATTCAACCGGGCGACAGATTCCCAATTCATTGGCGAAGGGGTGCGGGAAGTGCGGGTGGGCCAGTTTGATGCCCAGACCACCCGATTAGTGATTGAACTGGAACCGGGCTACACGGTGGACCCCCAACAGGTGCGAGTCCAAGGGTCCACACCAACCCAATGGTTGGTGCAGCTCCCTCCACTCCAGCTTGTAGATTCCATGGCTCCGGTTCCCGTGGCCAATCCTCCGGCTGCCGCACCTACTCCCCCTCCTACCCTCACGCCCACTCCTACCCTCACGCCATCTTCCGTGCCCTCCCCTCCTCCGGCTCCAGCCCCGGTTGCAGACCCGATCGCCACCCCCACCCCAGGGGTCCCGGGAGGCGCAACTCGGTTGGATGGGCTGCGGATCACGCCTGATGGATTGTTGTTGGAAACCGAGGGAGCGACTCCTGAATTTGAGGTGGAGCGAGGCCGTCGTCGTCGCCATCGCCACAAGCTCTTGATTGACCTTGCTAACACGACTCTCTCCCCTCAATTCACCCAAACAGAAGTGGAATTAGACCAGTTTGGGGTCGAGCAGCTAACGGTGGAGCAGTTGGAGGTAGATGACGATGAAGATCCAGTGGTGCGGCTGACGTTGGAGCGGGAGGATGAGGACCAAAACTGGCAAGTGACCCCTGGTTTATTTGGAGGCCTGGTGATGATTCCCACGGGCAATATCGCCGTGCGCCCCCCGTCTGCGATCGCAGTTCCCGATCGCGCAACTCCGGAGGAGAGCCCCACCGTTGAGGATCCTGCCAGCGAACCGATCACCATTCGCCGGATTGAACTCACCGACGATAATACCCAGCTCACCATTCGGGCCAATGGGGCGATCGCCAACTACGCCTCTGGGTGGGACCGAGCCACCACCGATTACCAGATTGTGATTCCTAATGCCCGTTTACGCCGCAATGCCCTCGACTCAGAGTTGCCCAACAACAGCCCCGTGGCGCGATTGCAAGCCTATGAAGAGGGCGATCGCGTCATCATCTCCTTTTTACCGGCTTCCGGAGTGCAACTGGGCCTGATCAATCAACCAGACAACCGCGTCCTGGCTCTGGCAATGCAACCCGCAGGCATGGCAATTCCTGGCCTTTCCACCATTCCAGGTGGTCCGATTACCTTGCCCCAAGCCCCCAATAGTCGGGTGGTGCTGGTGATTGACCCAGGACATGGGGGCCGTGATCCAGGGGCGGTCGGCATCGGCAATCTCTACGAAAAGCATGTGGTGCTGCCCGTGTCCTTGGAAGTGGCAGCGCTCTTACAACAGCAGGGGGTGCAGGTGGTGATGACCCGCAGTACTGATCGCACCCTCGATCTCCAACCCCGCGTCGATATTGCTGAAAATGCCAATGCTGATCTGTTTGTCAGCATTCATGCCAACGCCATTAGTATGAGCCGCCCTGATGTGAATGGGATTGAAACCTATTATTACTCAGCTCAAGGGTTGCCCTTAGCTCAATATATCCACAATAGTCTGCTGCAAGCTACCGGACGGCGCGATCGCGGGGTCCGCCAAGCCAGATTCTATGTGATTCGCCGCACCTCCATGCCAGCGGTGTTACTGGAAATTGGTTTTGTCACTGGAGAAGATGATGCACCCCTATTGGCCACGGAGGCTTATCGATCCTTGACCGCACGAGCGATCGCCCGTGGCATATTACAATACCTGCAACGCCGCTAGACCAAACTGTTAAGTGTATATGCCCATTCGTCTTCGCCTCACCCCAGCCCTCACCATTTTGGGTGTCATTGTCATCATTTGCTTCTCGTTTCGTATCCTTGCCCCCCAGTTTGATCCCTGGTTGAACTCCGATCATGCTGTCCATGTCATGATGACTTACGATCTCCAGCTTCCGAATGACTTGTATTACTGGGGACAGGATCGGCTTGGCAGTTTAGTCCCCATTATTAGCCATTTTCTCCACCGATTACTTGGGTTAGAGCCTATCGTTGCAGTTGGGCTAGTCAACTACGTCATGCTCGTATTAGCCTATGTCTGCTTTGCCAGTTTTCTGAAGCAGTGGTTCTCCCGCTTGGTGTTGGCTGCGGCCTTTTTTCTCCCGTTGCGGTTGTATATTGAGATTCTCCATATTTCCCAACCCTATGCAGCCCAGTTTGCCTGTATGGGACTCACAACAATCGGATTGCGCTGGTTACTAAACCACTGGCCCACGGTGCCATTATGGCAGCGACGAGTGGGGATAGGGCTCACCATGGTGGCGATGGTGGCCAGCTTGTGGATGTCAGATTTTTCGATTGTCTACCTTGGCATTGTGTTGACGGCGATCGCCCACCATCTGTTCTGGCGACTTTCCAAGGGACAGCGTCAAACCGTTTATCCCATCACACTGATAGACGGGCTGGTTGTGGCAATAATGGCTTTATTGGGCTGGCGACTTGCTAAGGGACAGCGTCAAACCGTTTATTCCATCACACTGATAGACGGGTTGGTTGTGGCAATAATGGCTTTATTGGGCTTTGGATTTCTCAGACTTGCCAAGCTATCCGCCTCAAACTCTAGTAACTACACCAAATTCAACTCGATTGCCCAGATCACGGATCTCATTAGCCGTATGGGCCAGAATTTTGGGCGCAATCTCAGATTTGAATCTAACGAAGTTTGGCTATCGGTCGCTGCGTGGTGCATTTTATTGATTGCAACAACTCTCATCTTCCTGATAGGGCGATACCGTCATCATCTGTTCAAACAGTCTTTCCGATCAGATGGAGGCACAGTTCCCTCCACTGTGGAGTCTTCCAACTCTGGGAATAATGCTGAAATTGACACTAATGACATCAGTACAGAAACGAATCATCCAGTGGCAGTTCCTTTGGTCCCTAGCATTCTCTGGGTGGGAAGTTGGGGCTTAACGGCTGGAGCCAGCATGATGATTTTGCTGGTAGCCAACTGGGTCTATCAATCAGACCACATTGCTCAGCGGTATTTTGTGGTCGTTTATGGCTTCGCTTGGTTAACCGTTCTGCTATTGACGGAACTAGTTCCACGAGGTGCAGGTCTGGTCATGACTGGGTTGTTAGTCTCGCTGGCGATCGCTAACGTGGGTAGTCTTTATCCGCGAATGACCGCTTCCGTCCCCCCTAAAGTCGCGCAACTTGAAGCCATCCGCGACCTCGCACCTGCAGGATTCATTGGCGAATATTGGTATTCCTACGTGTTGTGTAGTGCTGAACCCGATTTATTTAGTTGTACTCCCTTCGACCCTTGGAGTGAGAAGCGATGCCCAGCAGGAAACGGTGAACCCTATGAGCTAGGCTATCCCATCAGTGCGGTCGTTAGATGCGAACGCTGTGCCCAAAATGTCATTCACTCAGAGACGGTCTACCTTGTTAAACCACAATGGCTTGAGCGCTTTCCTAAACGAATTGAGCAGTTTGGCTATTGCTTTGAACGGGCAGGCAGAGTCAAAAAGGTGATGGGATATCCAATGGCTCGTTATCGTAGACTTGATGCACTGATCGAATAGTGCTAAGCTGATTGCCATTTAATTTGCGTGGCTGAAACCCCCCCCACGTGACCCATCCCCACCCCCTATAACAACCCCGTCACCACCAGACCCGCACCCCGACGAACTTCTCCCATAAAACCCATAACGGTTAACCAAGCGAACCCAACACCGACCACAAAATACCTCTGAGCACTGT
>JBFRWC010000282.1:0-10737 GCA_051439365.1 Leptolyngbyaceae cyanobacterium | reverse complement strand
CCCCAGAATTGATCATGATGCTGGACCAAATTGATCAAGCGGCTAGTAACGAGCAACTAGCCACGGTGATGGGTTTTTACAGCAACAACATTCAGCACGGGGATGGACTGACTTGGGACCAACTCCGGAGTATGTTGGCTAACTTTTGGGCCGTTTACAACAATCTCAACTACACGACCCAACTGACAGAGTGGGAGGCAACGGATGCCGGGTTTATGACCACAACAGTGACAGAAATTACTGGGGAGTATCCCTTTGGCAGCAACACCGTGCGCCTAGAAGCGACCTTAAAATCTCGCCAACAGGTGCAAGAGGGGCAAATCGTGGAACAAGAGATTCTGGCAGAACGAAGTCAGATTCAACTAGGGGAAACCCCGCCAACGATCACGGTGCAACTGCCAGAGGCGATCGCCATCGGTCAACCCTTTTTCTTTGATGCTATTGTCCTGGAACCCATTGGCGAAAGTTTGCTGATGGGAACCGCCTACACAGATACAGTAGCGCTGGATACCTACACCAGAGTTCCAGCCATCGAACTCAATGTCCTAGAGGCCGGGGGACTATTTAAGCAAGGAGCAGCACCCTTAACGCCCAGTCAAGAATGGGTCTCAGGGTTAGTCATCCGAGAGGACGGATTTACAGGAGTGAGCCAGCGGCTGCGGGTGGTGAATTTGACGGACCTTTAGTTCAGCGTTGAAGCGTTCGGTGTTGGGGAGTAGTCAGGGGCAGTGGGAACGCCCCACCTAAATTGGAGCTTAACTGGAAACAGTAGTGTTGCCACGCTCCCCACATTTGCTTGCTGTGCTTGACATCCTCCTCGACCTAAAGGCACGGGGATTCCTCACCACGCCAGCAGTTAAGCGAGTCGGTGAGACGATATGACAAAGAACCCTATACTATTTCTTTCAACTGCTGGAGCGAGAAGGTTTCACCGGTAGTGAACACAAATTTTTCCACGTTGGTAAATGACATAGTGGAATTATTTGCCACGATATTGATGGTTTGCCCACTCATCCCAAATGAGACTTCGTTGTTGAAAGGTAACCCAAGTTCTGCAGTATCAAAACCTTTATCACCCTCAACCTTCTGAGAGCCAAAGCCGATAATCAAATCATCGCCTCTCCCCAAGTCGATACTTCCATCACCAGTAAAGCGCCCTGGAGCTAGGATGTCACCAGAAGGAAAATCAGTCGTTAGAGTTTTAACGATATCATTGCCCTGCCCAGTGTCGATTCTAGCAGTGTTATGGATGCTAGTGGCGACCCCGCGCCCCTCGATGATGTCATTGCCTCTTCCAGTGCTGAGTTTGCCACGATTTGCAATACCGAGGCCCGTTGCATTACCGAAGATACTATCATTACCGTTGCCAGTATAAAGTCTGCCACTGTTACTGATGGCTTCCCCTACGGCCCCACCCTGAAGGGTATCATCACCATTACCAGTGGAAATTAGACCAGTGTTGAGGATGCCAGTACCACGTGCTCCGCCTTCAATACGATCGTTACCATTGCCAGTAAAGATCACAGAACTGTTATCAATTCCAGTGCCAAATGCCCCTCCCAAAATGCTGTCATCATCCTGTCCAGTGGCAATGAATCCATCGTTATCAATCCCTAAGTTAAACCCACTGCCAGAAACCGTATCATTACCGCTGCCAGTATAGATGATACCGTTGTTGTCGATGCCAAATTCAGTGTCACTCGTTGCGAACGAATCGACCCCTTCAATGACATCATTGCCAGCCCGAGAATTAACGATTACCTTAGCTGCAACGACAATGCCCTCAACAACCTCTTCAACAATGTCATCTTGATTCGTCCAGTTGCCAAGAACCGTACCGTTCTTTTCCCAGCCAACAAACGTTAGTTCTAATGAAAACATAAACAATTCCCTCTTGTCGAATGCCAGTCAAAGGACTTGCCCACCAAGTCGAGATGTAGAGAACTCACAAGCGGGAAAGCCCCTTTGTTCGCTCTTGTTCGCTTTTATATTTTTTGCTCTAGCGTCTCTCTATCATCGTGGGATACCTCGAATAAAAGATTATCTTCAAACATTGTGGGATACCTCAAATAAAAGATTATCTTCAAGCATCGCTCATTCAACGTGCTTGACTGAACATGAAATCACTCTAGAGTGTCTCTACAACGGCTCAATGGCGATGTCAAAGGCTTTATTTTCCCGACTTAATCTTGACAAGGTGCATCACTCCCTCTGTTTTAGCCGTGTCGCGCTAGTAGAATAAGAAGTCATAAGGTAGAACCAGGATTTGATCAATGAGTGGTTTGAAGATCATTGCAGGAATTTGTGGGATTGGGTTGGTGGGGGGCGCGATCGCCCTGCTCGTGACCAATCCCGGCCAGGACGCTTACAAAGCCTATGCGGTGGCTCAACTGCAAACCCAGATGAGCGAGGAGTTGTGTGAAGATGTGCCGTCGCTGTTGGAAGGGATGTGTAGTTCGGCGATTGACAAGAACGATCGTATATTGGGTCGGGTGATTGAATCTTCGACGACCCGGCGCAATTACTATGTGCTGAGCATTTACGAAACGGATATTGATCCGGTCCAGGCCTTGACCCAGCTTTTGCCCGGAAATCTTTCGCTTTCGGTGGGGGACACTGAGGGAGTGCCGACCTATCACGCGGAAACAATCGGTATTCTTGGAAATTTCATCACTTACAAAACGGGCCAAGAAAATTAAATCTAGGAAGATGCGTAGGTTTAGGAGTATGGCAGCACAACGATCATGAATCCTCTCTCCCGCCCCTTGGTTAGCGTAGTGATTTGTCCCAACCACTGCGATCGCCAAGGGCATGGCAACCCCTCACGCGCCCTAATGCAAGCTATTGATAGTGTCTGTGCCCAAACGCTGACTGATTGGGAATTGCTGGTGATTGATGACGGGTCCACCGATATCGTTCTGGGGCAAATGCAGCAGCATGGCGATCGCTTCCCCGGACCCCAACTCCGCTACATTCGCCAACGGTCTCAGGGTCTCGTGGTGGCCCGAAATTATGGGCTGCAACTGGCACGGGGGGAAGCGATCGCGTTTTTAGATTCGACGGCCCAGTTTGTCCCCACCCATCTGGAACAACTGTGGGCCGTGCTAACCGCCCAGGCTGAACTGGGTCTCGTCCACAGCGGTTGGCAACGGATAAATGGCACTGGGGAAGATGGGATCAAAGTGATGCCCTGGCACCATTGTCCCACCCTTGATTTAGCCGGATGGCTCCAGGGATCACCCCTGTTGCTCAGTGCCATGTTGTTTCGACGCAAGTGGTTATTCCAGGCCGACGGGTTTAATCTCCAGTTACCGGGAGCAGAAGATTGGGATCTGGTCTTGCGGTTGGCGGCGATGGGCTGTCAAGCTACATGGTTGTGGCAAGCGACGGTGGGCGATCGCTCCCCATCTCCTCCTCTTATAAAATATGCGCTGGAACGGGGGCGATCGCGTTCCACCCTCATCGACCAACTCTTTGCCCGATCGGACCTGCCTGTTAAAGTCACCCGCAATGAGAATCAGATCCGCTCTAGGCTTTGGATTTGGTTCGCCTGGGAGTTGTATCAATCAGGCCAGCCAGCCGCAATGGTGGATTATCTCAAACAATCCTGGCACTATAGCCACCGTCCTCCCGTGGATAGCATCATCACTTGGGTGGAAGCGTTTGCTGAGTTTTCCCGTCAGTGGGGGCAACCGCTGGATACCCCACAACTTTGCAACTCTCCAGAATGGCAAGGGTTAACTCAATGGTGTGTGGATGTGTTCAGTAATCCCCAACATTAATCCCAACCGTGAGACTGAAACCAGCCGGCCCGGTTGAGTACATCCCAGGAGTAATCCTGATCCGTGGTGTAATAGTCGATATCCAAGCCCTGAGCTAAGGCACGGGTGACGCTACTAAGTCCAGCATTGTAGGCGGCGATCGCTCCCCTCAACAGTTCCTTCCCCGTCAGATTTGTGTTGGCTTCTAGATAATCGTAGCTCTTGCGGAGAACATTATCGATAGCGTAATCAATACTAGATTTGGCATCCCGCCACAGCCCAGAGTTGATAAAGGTGGCGTGGTAGCGATCGTCAATTTGCATCAAACCACGACCATGGCCCCCATCCCCTGTCCCTGCAGGTCCAATGGGACTGAGAAACCGACCCCAGGCCGATTCCCGTGAGCCGATCCCAGCGATCACCGATGACGCCAGCCAGTCGTAGCGGGAGGCTGCTGCCTCAATCAGAGGCTTGTAGCTGGAATTTTTCGAGTCCAGACGGGCATAGGTGGCCTCATCAATGTGCCCTGCGTAGGCCGAACTATCCTTGGAAATGGCGGTGCCAAAGGTGCCATCAACATCAGGGCGCTCCACATAGTAGGCCGCGATGTAACCCTCTTGAGTCACGCCGTTCAACTCCACCTGAATGTTGTACCACAAGTCAAAGCTATTGAGATAGCGTCCCCCTGCCGTCTCCCCTAAGATCGTGACCGGAGTGCCAGCGGCCAGTCGCCCCAACTGAGTTCCCGAAATATCTTTGTCATTGCGGAAGGCAATCTTATCGTCAGCGGTAATCCAAACCTTGGAACTAATCACCCCTTGGGTAGAATCAGCACTGCCCTTGGGAGGCGGACCTGAGCCATTAGGGTCGGTCACATCAGGGGGAAGAGTTGGTGCAAGGGTTGGATCATCACCAAGGGTGACAACCGTATCGGCTGCACCGATGATATCAACAAAGCTGGCATCAGCCGCCACATAGCCCCGTTGGCGATCGCCAGTGACCACCTGGTACCAATGGCGATAAGTCGAGTCAGTGGGAGATTGCACCTGACGAAGAATTTTGAACTGTTCCCCTTGGCTCAGGACATCGCTGACCGTAGAATCGACCGTGCTGGCACTGGTCCGTAAATTCAGCCCTGTGGTCACGACTTTGCCCTCCAGATTGACCCGTTCCAGCATCACATTAGCAGCGGAGACTCCCCGACGCTCATAGTATTGCACGGCAAAATCGTAGGCTCCCCCCTCAGGAGCAGTGAAAATTTGGGTGTAAGCCGGATCACTTAGCTTACGGTTATTCCAGTCGCCATCCAGTTCGGTAATGGTTTCCTGGGTTTTCCGATCCTTGAACAGGAAGCGGATACCGTCATCGGACTGACTCGTGAGGCGATATAGCTTACCTTTGCCTAAGCGGACTCGGGTTTGGGCTTCCATCGCAAAATTATTAGATTGGACTCCCTCTGGGCTGCTACGGCGACCAAAGTCAAATTTCAATTGAGCGGCAACCTTCCCTTGTTTGTTGCGATCGCCCAAATTATGCACCGCATCGGCCTGACTAAAATCGTAAGCCTCATGGTCCTTCACAGTTCTGGAAGACAAGTTCAGAAAACTGGCTCCCCAGTCCTTTGGCCGAATGCGATCGCCCTTGCTATCCACGGTCATGCGACGATTCACCTGCCCTGACCCTCGATCTAACCCATTCAAGCTGCTCCGATGATGGCTGCGAACCGCTAATGGGCTAGAATCATCGGTTGTACTCAGCGTTCCGGTCGTGAGCTGGGACGAAGTGCGAAACGAAGCCGATTTCGCTGAGTCTAAAGTATGGCTGTTAGAGTTCAACATAGTCCTTCCCACTGAATAAAGCGACGAGCGTGATGAACCTTGATCCGGTTCCTCTTCGTATGTGTTGGGAGAATGGTGTTCAACCCCCAATCGCTTTAAACATAGGGGCGATCGCAGAGAGAGAGGGGGAGCGATCGCTCACTTTTCAGAGTGGCTGAGACAGAGCCATGACCGTCCATACAGCCAACTAGCCTTCGTCCCAGCTTTCTCACATTGGCTGAATGTGACAGTTCCTAAATGGGTTCCATAAGCAATCGGGGGCAGCAGGCAATACCTACTCCCCCCGATTGGGAGCCTTACTGTTCGGTTCAGTCCTAACTAGCTTCCGATGGAGAGGATGCATTAAGCAGAGGGGTCAAGAACGCGACCACGAAGCCCAACAAAAACCCAGCGACGTTTCGGGCCAAGGGCAACCACTCAGAGGTGCGAGTGACCACTGGACCAATGCCAAACGCGATGAACAACATGCCCCATAGAGGTGAAAAAATCAGCATCCACTGCCAAGCAAAAACCTGGCCCTCTTTCCGGGGATGGGCCGCAAATCCGCAAATTACACCGCCTAGCAATGATGTCACAAAGGTTAGAATCCACTGCTCCCTGGGCAGACCGGGTACCGCATTACAACCACCCTGCTCTAGGCAACCCTTAAGGGCACCGATGGCTCCAATAATAGCCCCATCCTCACCGTGGTCCCGAACAAAAAATTGATTGCCATAGCGGGTTTGTAGCTCAATCCAAAAGGTCCGGGGAAAGAAATCTCGGAAGGCCTCGCCAACGCTGAAGTTGAGCAGATTACCGCCACGGGGATCAGCGATGAGCATAAAGCTGCGATCGTCCAGTCCCCAGAAGTCTTTGATGGCCCGCCCCGGCGTTTGATCAAACTGAGTCAAGACTCGCAGTTTCCAGCCTGTCTCCTGCTCAAATCGGGAAAGCTGTTGATCCAATGACTGTTCCTGGAGACTCGCAAGGGAGTCAGCCAGATCAATGACATTTGTTGGTTCATCGGGTAGGAGTTCAGGGTTGTTAAAGGCGTGGGCTGCTGGAGCCATCCCCCACAACCAAAGTGCAACACAACCCGCGACCAGACAGCGCCACACCCGCATTGCCCCAGATCCAAATGGATTAAGTTCTATAGCTGTATTCATTGGCAAGCTCGGTTTAATCATCATTAAGGTTTTTCTTTAGCTATCTATAATAACTGTTAAGAACAGATCAGATGCGTTACATTCCTTAACAGTCACTCTCATAATAATATATCAACGGTGGCAAAAGATAGAGGCCAACCGCTGATTGGTGGGGAATCTTTAGGTAAGGCTCACAGATTTCAGATGTCAACTCTTGTTAACAAAATGGTGGATATAGTGGTTAGGACGTTTTTGTGGGGACGCTTCGTGTCCCCACAAAAACGTCTCTGTCCTAACTAAAGTGTCTACGTCCATAAGTACAGATGATCAAAACAAGGACAACTGAGTTGGCGGACTCGCGAGTTGATTCCAGGGCAGGGGCAGTATATCAACTCCAGCCGTTTCCAATTGTGCCTGAAAGTGACGGGCAATGTGGGGCGATCGCTCTTCTACGGGGCAATGGACGAAAAAGTAGAGGTCAATATCTTGGCAATGCCACTGGGCTACTTGGTGGACCCACTGGGTCAGGTATGTCTGGTTTTGGGTCAGGCCAGGGTGACTAATGTAGCGAATTAGGCTGAAGGGAGCCGTGATCACAGGTTGGAGGGGCACTTGAGGCTTACGGCGCTCCGACCGCAGTTGGGGATCATCCTCGCATTCGTAAATGGGGCGACTATCGAGTAAGGCCCGTCCCACTCCAAGGTTGGTCAAGTACTGATTGAGTTGGGTGGCGATCGCTGGGGTGAACCAGTCGATATGGCGCACCTCCACAGCCACGGGATAGTCTGCACGGGGAAACTGGGTCAAGAACTCTACCAAATCCTCAACATAGTGAGGGCTGTAGCTAGGGGGCAACTGGATTAACAGGGGTCCCAAGCGTGGCCCTAGGGGACGCACCCGCTCCAGAAACTCGATCGTTGGGGCTAACTTGGGGGCGAGTGGACCCTTGTGGGTGATGGTTTTGGGTAGTTTGAGGCAAAATTTGAAGCTGGGAGGGGTGTCCTGTCCCCACCGCTCGACTGTAGCAGCGCTGGGGACGGAGTAAAAGGTGGTGTTGCCCTCAACGGTCATGAAGCGATCGCCATACAGCTTCAGGAAATTGCCTGACTGACTACCATCAGGATATAGTTCACCCACCCAAGGCCGATAGGCCCAAATTGCACACCCAATTGCAAATCCCATTCTGAACTCGGTTGTTCCCACTCAATTTCATCTTCAGTTAGCCTAACGTTTCTTCAGCAGCAAGAGATATGTCTTTATTGCTAGGCTTGGGAAGAAAAATACAAAAGCATAACTGGTGTAGGTGGGGGCATGGAATTATTAGTGGGCAAAACCCTTCAGGCTGGCAAGTATACTCTGGATGCAACCCTGGGAGAGGGTGGCTTTGGGGTCACCTTTAAGGCCACTCACCATGCCTTGGGGCAAACGGTGGTGATTAAAACTCTCAAACCCCAAACCCATGCTCGTGAAGATTTTGACCAGTTGCAGCAGCGATTTCAAGCTGAGGCCAAACGGCTAGCCCTCTGTGTCCATCCCAATATCGTTCGGGTGAACGACTTTTTTGTCGAAGATGGGATTCCCTACCTGGTGATGGACTACATTGCCGGAGATACGTTGGCTCGGCTAGTGCGTTCAGGGCCACCTTGCCCCGAGCCGCAAGCAATTCACTATGTCCGCCAAATCGGGGCGGCTCTGACGGTGGTTCATCAAAAGGGCTTGCTACATCGAGATGTGAAACCGAGCAACATTATGTTGCAGCAGGGAACACAAACCGTGGTACTGATTGATTTTGGCATTGCCCGTGAATTTACCCACGGTGTCACCCAAACCCACACTGGTATCCTCTCAGATGGGTATGCCCCGGTGGAGCAATATCTGGCCCAAGCCCAGCGAACAGCGGCGACAGATGTATACGGATTGGCAGCGACTCTGTATATGCTGCTGACAGGACAGGTGCCCGTAGCAGCAGTGTTGCGCGATCGCCACCCCTTGCCCGAACCTCGACACCTTGTGCCCACGCTGAGCTCGGCGGTGAACCAGGCGATTCTGGTGGGTATGGAGATGGACGCCCAATATCGTCCTGCGTCCATGCAACAATGGCTGGATCTGCTATCCAATACGGTTCCGGAAGCCGTCCCCACTACGGAGTTAGATTCCCCTCCTCTGGCTGAATCTACGGTCGTGACGGTCTCAGAGGTGGAGCGATCGCCTCGCCCTAGCACCGATCCGCCCCTCGCTGTCACGCCTCAGGTTACGGTCAATTCGTCCCCCGTTCCCGTGCAGCCTGAAACGCTACCCCTCGCCCTGCCCAACCCTGACAAAACCCTTCCTCCAGATGCCGGAAGTCATGAGCGAACGGTGGCGATCGCCTCTCCTCAACCCACATCCGCGCCTCAACCTGTCCCCCCAGGACGACCCCAGTGGTTCCTGCTCCCGATCCTGGGAGTCTTAGCTGTCGTGGGGGGACTCGCGATCGCCATGCTTTGGCCTCGTCCCCAACCCGCCCCCGTTTCCACTTTGCCAGAATCCAGCAATCAGACTCCACCTCCAGATGTGTCCCGTCCCGTCGATCTCCCGACTGAATCCACCCATCCGATCATCGATGAAGATGACCTCGACCTGCCTGACCCTGCTGAGGCCGAGGTCGAGGCAGAAAGTGATCCGCCTGAGGCAGACGTGACCGATTTAGCCTCCTCCGAGATTGATCAGCCTGACCCACCTGCTAGCACTCCCACTCCTGTGTTAGACCCCCCCAACCTCCCAATTTCAACGCCCTCTCCCCTCCCTGTTGCCGACTCCAACTCTGAGGAGGATGGCGATGGGCGCAATGGCGATGGGAGTCAGGGCGATGGGAGTCAGGGCGATGAGAGTCAGGGTGATGGGAGTCAGGGTGACAGGGGCGATCGCCCAACAATTCGCCGCATCCCCGGCATCCGCCTAGGCAGTTCCGCTGCAACAGTGCAAAGTGTCGTCGGTGCCCCAACCCAGACGACAGCAGGAGCGAATAATACTCGGATTGACTCCTACGACTTAAATCAGCGGGTACGTCTCACCTACGTTTACGACTCAACCGATCGGGTTCAGCAAAGCGAAGTGTGGGTAGCTGATGCGGTCGATCTGCTCATGGTGCGAGTGGCTCTGAACGGCATGGTGAATGGCCGATTGTCCAAAGCAATGGAACAGGGCTTGGCTCAAGTGCGGCAGGGAGAAATCAACCAATACGACTTTCAACGAGAGGGCTTACAAGGGCGGATTCGCCGGGATGGGGGCGATCGCATTCACATTCAAGTTTGGGCAGATCCGGGGCTGTAGGACACCCGCAGAATCAGCGCACCGTACCATCCGGCATTGTCGCCTCTGCCAAGACCACCTGACTGAAAATACTGCCCTGTAAATCCACCTGCCGTAAATCGGCACCACATAGCACCGCATCAATCAAATGGGCACCCCGCAAATTGATATTGCTTAAGTCGGCCCCAGCCAACACCGCGTAGCGTAAATCCGCCCCTTTTAGGACCGCGCCCGACAAATCCGCATCCTGTAAATCCGCCAGGTGTAAATTAATTTGGCTATCGAGTTGGCGGCGATGTAGCTCGGAAAGCGTCACTTCACTGAGGCTGACATCGCGCAAGACCGCCCCCCGTAAGTCGGCCCCCCGCAGATTGCCCTGAGTCAGGTCCGCCCGCTGCAAGACCGACTTTTGCAGATTCGCCAATTTTAGGGTGGAACGGCTCAGGTCCGCCTTATTTAAGGTTGCCCCGGCCAGGTCAGCATTGGCCAAATTGACCCGACTTAAATTGGCCCGACCCAGATGTGCCCCCGTGAGGTCCACCCCCCGTAACGATGCACCCTGTAAGTTCGCCCCTGAAAAATTAACCTTCGTCAAATTGGCATGACTGAGATTGGCCTCCTTCAGCGTGGTGTAGCTCAACGTTGCGTTGGTAAAGTTGACCCAACTCAAATCGGCCCCCGTCAAATCGGCTCGGCTCAAATCCGCACCAGATAGGTTAGCCC